>NZ_JBXWQZ010000016.1:0-78369 GCF_059612645.1 Ruegeria sp. YKSF131
ACACAGCGTTGCGCCTGTCCGATCAGATCATCGCTGAGGATAAGGCTTTCCAGGCAGAACCCCAGCAACGAGGCATGCATCCCGGCCGCCTCATACACCATGTTCAGACCGGACAGACCTGCCATGACGTTCGAACACATCTGTTCCCAGCCGGCCTGCATATCGGGCAGTTTCGAATCCGATGCGCCAGCCGCAGCTCCGCCCGGCAAGTCATAGAACCGGTGCATCTGGGCGCATCCGGCAGTCAGAAGGGCCTGTTCCCCTGAACCAATCGACATGGCACCGGTCCGCAGGTCCAGACCAAAGGGCCAGGTGCCGAAAATCGCCGGGGCACCGGGACTTACGGCATTAACATAAACCAATCCCGCCAGGCATTCCGCAGTTGCTTGCGTGATCGCACCGGCGATGGTCGACGGCGCTGTGGCACCGGCCATACCAGCAGATAGCAACAAGACAGGCATACCGGCCTTGATGCATGCTTCCATCACTTCGCAGCTTTCGGTTGCGAATTTCATTGGAGGAACAACAAAGCAGTTCGAGTTCGAAACGAAGGGGCGCTCGCGAAATTTGTTTTCACCGCCCGCAATCATATAGATCATCTCCATCGCCGGTGCGACGTGGCTTGGTTCGGTGAAGGATGTCCCGACATGTTTGAAGGACCCAGAACAACAGGCGTAAATTGTGTTGAGGTCCATTTCGAAGTTGTCCGCGATGTCACGACAGACCATTGGCCGCTGCACAAAGTGAATGTTATCAAGCTGTTGGCAGATTCGCGCGGCATCGTGCAGATCTTGCACGGTGGAATGGCGATATTCCCGACCGTGGACGTCGACCATGGACACGGCGGCCCCGGCCGTACCGTAGTGCACTTTGGTGCCCGACAATTCCAGATCGGTGTTTCCATCCCGGCTGTACAAAGTGACTGAGCGGTTCGCCTTAGCAATCGTGTCCTCGACAAGGGCACGAGGGAAACGGATACGGCCATCGTCACCCAAGGTGCAGCCCGCACCGACCAGATAGTCAATGCCACTTTGCGGGGCATCCGCCAAGCCAATGGTTTCAAGCGCGGTAAGTGCTGCTTCGTGGATGCGTTCGATCTGCGCCTGTGTCAGTACATTCAGGACGCCGCCTTCCATTCCGGGGCGGACAGGTCGCAGGTGCTCAGGCAGTGCGGTTGCACGGGCAGCACGGCGCGCGGCGCGGCCGCCACTGCGCGAAGAATTGCGGGGTTGGTCGTTCATTTCAAGAATCCGGTCGTTGAGTGATGTCTTAAGGTGTCTGCAAGCACACCTTTACGGCCGTCCTCGTGCGGCACGGCCACGATCCGCCCCAATGGTGCGGCTGATCAGGCTGATTTTCCAGTCATCGTCTGCCATTTTGCCCCTCAACGTCTTGAGCCACAATTCCAAAACGCGGCGACACAATCTGTTCTATTTGCGACCTTTGATGATTATTCATATGGACAATTCTCACGGCTTATGGGGTCAGAGAACCAAACGCCGAGATTTTCGCCCGTTTTGGAAGAAATCTGTTATACTGCATTCACTTACTTCCAAGGTCTGCTGCGCGGAGTTGAATTGTGAGCAGCAGGTCACAGATTGAATTGAAGTCTTGCCTCTGATCGAAACCAGAGCGGTGTTGCATTGAACCCGACTATGAACCCTATTTCCGTCCTTGTTGTTGCGATATTTATCGCCGGCGCTAACCCTGTTGCGGCGGAGGATTGGACTGGCGGGTATGCCGGTTTCAGTTTTGGATTTGCAGATGCCGATGGTCCGGGTGGTGCGAATGGCGATGATACGGCCTTTGGTGCGCATCTGGGCTATGACCGGGACTTTGGGAATTTCGTTCTGGGCGGTGAGTTGGAGTATAATCGGCTGTCCCTGAACCTCGGACAGTCTCAGGGCAGTCTCGACAGCATGACCAGCTTGAAATTGCGTGGTGGATATGATTTCGGTAACGCTCTGGGTTATGTGGTCGTAGGCGCAGCGCGGGCTGATACATCGGTCGACAGTGACACAGCCGCGGTTTACGGAATCGGATTGGCCTATCCGATTGGCGAGAATTTCGTCATCAGCGGTGAAGCACTGCGGCAGAATTTCGACGATGTCACCCGGTCCAGTGGCAGTCTGGACACCAATGTTTTCAACCTGCGTACGACGTTTCGGTTTTGAATGCGGCTATTCAGCCGCGTGTCGCTTGGCGAGCTGCGCTGAAAACATGCACAGGGTTCTCAAGGCACTGACAAATTTCTCATCATCCACGGTCATGGCAACCCGAATGTGCCCCGCTGCGGCTTTGCCAAAGCTTTCGCCCGGCATGACCGCAATCGCATGAGTGTCCAAAAGGGCGTTCGCAAACCCTTCACTCGTCAACCCGGTCGCCCGTACATCCAGCATCAGATACATAGAACCCTGCGCCGGGACGAGCCCCACTGTGTTCTGTGCCGCTAATACGTCCATCGCCAATGAACGGCGGCGACGGAATGGCGCGGCGATCTTGTTTTCAAGTTCGTGTCCTGCGGTCAGTGCAAAGCTGGCCGCGTCCTGAATGAACCCCGGTACGCCATAGGTTGTATGAGTAGCCAGATCTATCAGGTGACGGATCACGTATTCAGGACCAACGATCCACCCGCATCGGGACCCGGTCATGGCATGAGATTTGGACATTGATCCAACAACCAAGGTACGGTCGGCCATTCCGGGCAGCACGCGGGCGGACAGGTGCTCGCCCTCCCAGATCTGGGTGTCATAGACTTCGTCTGATATCAGCCACAGGTCACGGCGTTGGCAAACATCGGCAATGGCTTCAAGTGACTGACGGGAATACACCACTCCGGTCGGGTTGTTCGGTGTGTTGATCAACAGCGAAACCGCGCCTTCCGCGGCTGCATCAATCAATTCGGCGCGCGGTTGAAATGCATCCTCTGCAGCGGTCCGAACAGCGCGGGCAATGGCCCCGGCACCGCGAATCGTCCCGGGATAGGTGGCATAATACGGGTCAAGAAACAGCCCGGTGTCGCCGGGATCGCACACAGCCATATGCGCCGCGAACAGGGCGGACTGCCCACCGGGCGTGACCAGTACATTGTTGCGCGTCGTTGGAATACCTGTGCGGGACTGAACCCGGGCAGCAACCGTATCACGCAGCAAATCTGTTCCGGGCACAGTGGCATAACCGGTGTGACCGTTGCGGGCCGACAGGCCCATAGCGTGCAGGATCGACGGGTCGGTACGAACGTCATGCTCGCCGATTGTCATTTCTGTCACGGCATGCCCATCATTCAGCATCCGTCGGGCGCGGTTGAACACCTCCCACCCGTCGCTGCCGCCGGTGATCTGCGTGATGCGCTTGGACAATTCCATGACAAGGGCCCCGGTTACTCTGCGCTGAATGGGACAGAGCGGCAGGCGTTTGTCAATCAGCTTCGCGGCGCTATCGAGGCCTGAAGTTTTTTGGTCAATGATGCGCGGACAAGGTCATAGGACACAGTCAAACGATGGCGCATTTCGTCAGCGCCGGTTTCAAACGGAAGACGCACCCAGCTGCGGTGGAAATAGGGGGCTTTTACGCCGATCCCGGCGTCAATCAGCATCTGCGCCGTCTCGATATCGGGCGTTTTGACGGAAACACCATCATTTGCGATTCCGATACAGGCGAACATCTTGCCACCAATTTTCCAGGCGTCATGGCCACCGCCCCAGGGATCGGACAGTTCAGCGCCGGGAAGCGTTTTGCAGATGGAAGTGACGAAATTTCGGTCCATGTTTGGCACTGTGCCCAACGGGGGTGGCAAACTCAACACTTGGCTTGCGAATGATCCCATGCTAACCGATGTCCCATGAACCCGGTGACCTGCATCATTATCTGCTGCATTACCTGCTGATTTATCAAGCGGGCCGGTTTCTTTCGTTTTCATCCCTGAGACAAGTTGCTAAGCCCGCGCCAACGCGCAAGCCTTTGCTGTTTCTTAGGAGCCCGACCGATGACGACGATCAAGCTGCACAACACACGGACGCGGACGAAGGAAGACTTCGTACCGATCGATCCTGAAAACGTGCGGATGTATGTCTGTGGCCCAACGGTCTATGACCGCGCCCATTTGGGTAATGCCCGTCCGGTGGTTGTGTTCGATGTGCTCTATCGCCTTTTGCGCTACGTCTATGGCGCAAAGCATGTGACCTATGTGCGCAACTTCACCGATGTGGACGACAAGATCAATGCGACGGCGCTGGCGCGCAAGCAGGCTGGTGCAGAAGGCTCGCTGGAACAATTGGTGCAGGAGCGGTCGGACGAGACCATCGACTGGTACTTGCACGACATGGGGGCGTTGGGAGCGTTGGAACCCAACCAGATGCCGCGCGCGACCCAGTATATCGCCCAGATGATCGCGATGATCGAAGACCTGATCGCCAAGGGCCACGCCTATGCCGCCGAAGGCCATGTTCTGTTCGCGGTCGACAGCTGGAAAGAAAGCTATGGCAAGCTGTCTGGCCGGTCGGTCGATGACATGATCGCAGGTGCGCGGGTCGAGGTGGCACCATACAAGAAAAACCCGATGGATTTCGTGTTGTGGAAGCCTTCGACCGATGAACTGCCGGGCTGGGACAGCCCATGGGGCAGGGGACGTCCGGGCTGGCACATCGAATGCTCAGCCATGAGCTATGAACTGCTGGGTGAGAGCTTTGATATCCATGGTGGTGGCAACGACCTGATGTTCCCGCATCATGAGAACGAGATCGCCCAAAGCAAATGCGCGCACCCGCATGGCGAATTCGCGCGGGTCTGGCTGCATAACGAGATGCTGCAGGTTGAAGGAAAGAAAATGTCCAAATCGCTGGGCAATTTCTTTACCGTGCACGATCTGTTGGAGCAGGGCGTGCCGGGTGAAGTGATCCGCTTCGTCTTTCTTCAGACGCATTATCGCAAGCCGATGGACTGGACCGAGAAAAAGGCCCATGAGGCCGAGGCGACGCTGCGCAAATGGCGGGCGCTGACAGCAGGTATCGAACCTGCCGCCAGTGCGGCACCTGAAGTCATCGCAGCACTAAGTGACGATCTGAATACGGCAGGTGCCATGAGCGAGCTTTACCGCCTGGCTTCAGATGGTGACGCCGCAGGCCTGTTGGCAAGTTCGCAACAGCTGGGTTTGCTTTTGTCTGAGATGGGCGACTGGGCCGATACCGCATCTTTCGACCTGACCGCCCATGCGGACCGTTTGGCGAAAGCACGAGCCACCGCGATGCAAAGCAAGGACTTCTCGGAAGTTGATCGCTTGAAGGCAGCATATGTAGCGGCGGGGCTTGAGGTTCGAATGAGCAAGGAAGGTGTCGAACTGGTGCCGGGCGCCGGTTTTGATGCTGCCAAGCTGGAGGAGGTCTGATGACCAAGGAACGCCTCTACCTTTACGACACAACCCTGCGCGATGGGCAGCAAACGCAGGGCGTGCAGTTCTCGACCGCAGAAAAAGTGCAGATCGCGCAGGCGCTGGACGCATTGGGCGTGGATTACATCGAAGGCGGTTGGCCCGGCGCCAACCCGACCGATAGCGCGTTTTTCGAGGTGGCTCCGAAAACCGCGGCCCGGTTGACGGCATTCGGCATGACCAAACGCGCAGGACGATCAGCCGAGAATGACGATGTGCTGGCTGCGGTGATGAATGCGGGAACGCAGGCTGTTTGTCTGGTCGGCAAGTCGCATGATTATCACGTCACCCACGCGCTTGGCATTTCACTGGAAGAAAACACGGAAAACGTGCGCGCCTCGGTCGCGCATATCGTCGCGCAGGGGCGTGAAGCGCTGTTTGATGCGGAACATTTCTTTGATGGCTACAAGGACAATCCGGAATATGCCGTGGATGTATGTCGCGCAGCGCTTGAGGCTGGCGCGCGGTGGGTTGTCCTGTGCGACACAAATGGTGGCGCTTTGCCGTCCGAGGTCGGGCGGATTGTATCCGAGGTGATCGCAGCCGGGCTGCCCGGTGATCGGCTGGGCATTCACACCCATAACGATACCGAAAACGCCGTTGCCTGTTCTCTGGCTGCTGTTGAGGCCGGTGCACGGCAAATTCAGGGCACATTGAATGGTTTGGGCGAGCGTTGCGGCAATGCAAATCTGACCGCTTTGATCCCGACGCTGTTGCTGAAGGAACCCTATGCGTCGCAGTTTGATATTGGTGTCAGCCGTGAGGCTTTGGCTGGTTTGACCCGGATCAGCCGGATGCTGGATGATGTTCTGAATCGGGTGCCCAGCAAGCAGGCGGCTTATGTCGGGGCGTCGGCTTTTGCGCATAAGGCCGGGCTGCACGCCAGCGCGATCCTCAAGGATCCATCGACATATGAGCATGTGGAACCCGCAAGCGTCGGGAACTCGCGTATCATTCCGATGTCGAACCAAGCTGGCCAGTCAAACCTGCGTAAGCGTTTGACCGAGGCCGGTTTGCGTGTTGAGGCAGGTGACCCGGCACTTGGCCGCATCCTTGACCAGATAAAAGCCCGCGAGGCTGACGGATATTCCTATGACACCGCTCAGGCCAGTTTTGAACTGCTGGCGCGGGAAGAGCTGGGTCAATTGCCCGAGTTCTTCGAGGTTAAGCGTTACAAAGTCACCGTTGAACGGCGTAAGAACAAATACAACAAGATGGTCAGCCTGTCCGAGGCCGTTGTTGTCGTAAGAGTGGATGGCGAAAAGAAGCTGTCTGTCAGCGAATCCATGGACGAGTCAGGCAGCGACAGGGGGCCGGTGAACGCGCTGGCCAAAGCCTTGGCCAAGGACCTGGGCCAGTATTCGCAGGTACTGTCAGATATGCGTCTGGTCGACTTCAAGGTGCGGATTACGCAAGGCGGCACCGAAGCGGTCACGCGTGTCATCATCGACAGCGAAGACGGGCAGGGGCGGCGCTGGTCTACCGTGGGCGTCAGCGCGAACATAGTCGATGCGTCTTTCGAGGCGCTTCTGGATGCGATTCAGTGGAAGTTGGTGCGCGATTGTGATCCGAAAAAGGCAGCAGCCGAGTGAGCGTGGTCTTTGACCAAGACGTCAAAGCCTGCGCGGCACTTGTGCAAAGGGCTGATCCAGATCGTTTCCGCGCAGCGATGGCTGCACCGGTTGCAGACCGTGCAGTCCTGTTCCCAATTTACGCGCTGAACGTCGAAGTTGCCCGCGCACCCTGGGTGACGCAAGAGCCGATGATCGCCGAGATGCGGCTGCAATGGTGGCGTGACGCGCTACAGGAAATTGCTGAAGGGGCAACCGTACGGCGGCACGAGGTGGTAACACCCTTGTCACGGGTTCTTTCGCCCCATCTGGCAGGCGTTTTGGATGAATATGTGGCCGTAAGGCGTTGGGATATATACCGTGACCCGTTCGAAGATCAGGAACACTTTGACGCCTATATCGATCACAGTACGGGTTCATTGTTTGTTGCATCCGCTCAGGCACTGGGGGCAGCGGATGAACCAGCGTTGCGTGATTTTGGATATGCGGTCGGGGTGGCGAACTGGCTCAGGGCTATCCCTGAACTGGAACGACGCGGGCGGATACCGTTGCTGGACGGCACCTACGAAGGGGTGCGTGCCTTGGCCGGGGCCGCATTGAATCGTCTGTACAAAGCCAGATCGCATCGGGCTGATATTTCGGTTGAGGCACGGTCGGCATTATATTCCGGGTGGTTGGCCGAACGGATATTGAAGCAAGCCATAGCTCGACCCGAACGTGTTGCCTCTGGTGCTCTGGTACCGGGAGAAATACAGCAGCGATTGTCCTTGATGTGGGCTGTGGGCAGCGGGCGCTGGTGATCAGGCCCGTTCCGGGTCGGCCGGTCGCAGAACCAGCCACAACAGGGCTCCGCCTGCCAGTGTCAGCAATGGGATCATTGCAAGGTTGACTGCTGTCCACCCTTCGACCGGGGACCCACCCGAGCAGTTCATCAATCCACCCGAAGCCAGCGAGGCCATAGTCACTCCGCCAAACACCAGCAAGTCGTTAAGGCCCTGCATCCGGCCGCGTTCCTGCGGCTCATGCGATGCGGCCAGCATCGTTGTCGCGCCGATAAAGCCAAAGTTCCATCCAACACCCAGAAGAATGAGGGCAACGAAAAAGTTCCCCAATTCAACGCCCTGCAAGGCGACCAGGCCAGCGGTTGCAAGAATCGCCAGACCCAGCGCAACAATCCTTTCGATACCAAACCGGGCGATCAGGTGACCGGTGAAGAAACTGGGCACATACATGGCAAGCACGTGGCTGGTAACGATGTCCGCCGCGTCATTGGCCGAGTAACCACAACCAACCACGGCCAACGGCGTTGACGTCATCACAAGGTTCATCAGCGCGTAAGATACCATGGCACATATGATGGCCACGGCGATGTGAGGTGTTTTCAACAACTCCAGTCGCGACCGCCCCTTGGGCTCGGAGCCGGTGGGTTTTGCAGGTGTTGGAATATCAAGGAAGAAGAACAGGGCGGACCCCAGAACATTGATCCCAATGACAGCCAGATAGGTGCCCAGAAAAGGGATGACATAGGCTTCGGATGTGAGTTTTACGATTTGCGGGCCAATGATGGCAGCCGCCAGTCCACCAGCCATGACATAGGAAATCGCTTTGGGGCGGAACTCGTCCGACGCGATGTCCGCTGCGGCGAACCGGTAGAATCCGTGGGCGCTCATGTAGAGGCCCGTCAACAGGCTGCCGACAAGGAAGACGGGGAAAGAGCCAAGAAACAGGCCATAGGCCCCGATCAACCCGCCCAACGCACCGGATGTCGCGCCAACAAAGAACCCGACGCGACGCCCCCATTTTTGCATGATGGCCGAAATTGGCGTGGCCGCCAGCATCGATCCCAGAACAATCAGTGAAATGGGCAATGTCGCCAGGCAGGGATTGGTCGCCAGCGACTGACCGGCCAGCCCTCCGACGATGAACATCATTGGCATCTGCGCGCCCAGAATGGCCTGCGCCGCCACTAAGACAGCAACGTTGCGTTTGGCCTGACGGTCATTAGGAAGGGTCGAGATCATGGTCATGGCGGAATGGGTATCGGCTAAGTGTTTGCGGCACAACCCGGTTGCATCTGCGGCACTTGCGCCTAACGTGCCAGTAACAACCGAGCAGGGGGACTACATGCCCGTTGGCCGCATCATCGAAACGCCGGGTTGTGTGGCGGAAGGGGCTGAATGGCTGGCCCGGAGCTGCCCACGCATGGCCTATGCAATGGAACAGATTGGCCCATTGCCGCTACGTCGCCGTCCTGACGGGTTCGCGCAGCTGCTGAGTGCCATTGTCAGCCAACAGGTCAGCGTGGCTTCGGCCATTGCAATATGGCAACGCCTGCAAGACGCCAAACTGACAGGTCCGCGTAAGATCATGTGGGCAACGGATGACGATCTGCGGGCCGTAGGGCTAAGCCGTCAGAAGATCCGATATGCAAAGGCGTTGGCAGAAGCGCGTTTAGATTACAAAGCGTTACGTGATGTTCCTGATGCGGAGGTTGTGACCACGCTGACGCAAGTGCCAGGCATCGGCGTATGGACTGCGGAAATATACGCAATGTTCTCACTTGGTCGCGCTGACGTGATCGCCCCCGGCGACCTGGCGCTGCAAGAGGCCGCGCGCATCCTCTATGACCTGCCCAATCGCCCAACGGATAAAGAACTGCGCAAGATGGCCGAGGCCTGGTCGCCCTGGCGCTCGGTTGCGGCGCGGGTGCTGTGGGCCTATTACCGGGTTGCAAAGCAAAGAGAAGGGATCAGATGACACGGGTTTTGAATGCGCTCCGGAAAGAGCCTGTTTCGGCCGACACGCGCTCGGTTGTGGTGTTCGTGCATGGCTATGGCGCAAACGGTGCCGATCTGCTGGGTTTGGCCGACCCGCTGGGTGAACATCTGCCCGACACATTGTTCGTGGCCCCGGACGCGCCCGAGCAGATCCCCGGAATGCCGAATGGCTTTCAGTGGTTTCCGATTCCCTGGATTGACGGGTCGTCTGAGGAAGAAGCGCGCAGGGGCATGGAAATGGCGGTCGAGGACTTTAATGCCTTTCTGGATGCGCTGATGGTGGATGAAGATGTTCTGCCCGAACAGGTAGTCCTGTTTGGTTTCAGTCAGGGCACGATGATGAGCTTGTATGTCGCGCCCCGCCGCGAAGACCCCGTGGCCGGAATTGTCGCTTTCTCAGGCCGTTTGCTAGAGGCGGACCTTCTGGCAGACGAAACTGTCAGCCGGATGCCGGTATTGCTGGTGCATGGCGACGCCGACGACGTCGTCCCGCCGCAATCCTTGCCCGAAGCGGCAGAGGCCCTGCAATCCGCCGGTTTCAAAGAGGTCTACGCTCATGTCATGAAGGGCACCGGGCACGGCATCGCCCCGGACGGGCTGAGTGTGGCCCTGGCCTTCATGCGCGACAAGCTGAGCCTTTAGCCGGTAAGATTAAATCAGCAGAACACTGTCGTTTCGCATCGGATTAAGACCAAAGATGCGCTTCCGCAAACTCGACTGAGTTTCCGGCCGGGTCGCGCACGTACAAAGATCGTGCGCCTCCGGGCCAGTCAAATTCTGCGTCTACGGGGACATTCCAGTCCAGAAGGTGCTTGCGCATTACCGCGATTTCATCACGGGTCAGTACAAGACACACATGCCCGGCACCACGGGCGCCATGTGGCGGAACGGGCATGTCCGGGTTGAGGGGCGGCTGTTCCGTCTGTTCCGGGTTAAAGATCAGCAGGACCGATCCGCCAATTCGGTAAAACACGTGGCGGTCGGCGACACGCTGAATGCGTTTCAGGCCCAGTACTTCGCCGTAAAACTGTTCTGCTGCGTCCAGATCATCGACATAAAGCGACGCTTCCAGAATCGCCGAAGGGGCCGGTATTCCGGGAGTTAGTTTCATGACTCAAGTTTAGCAGATCAGGGCAGGGTATGTCACCGGCGCGGTCGACGGTCGCGTTTTCGTTGCGGTGTGGTGTTCAGGGATGGCATGGGCAGGCTGTCCCACTGGCCCGGTTCCAGATCGTCCAGAGTCCAGTCTCCGATTCGATAACGGATCAGGCGCAGGGTCGGCAGGCCCACGGCGGCCGTCATTCGACGCACCTGACGGTTTTTGCCCTCGCGTATGGACAGTTCTATCCAACTGTCTGGAACTGTCTCGCGTTCGCGGATTGGTGGGGTGCGGGGCCACAGGTCGTCTGGCTCGTCGATCTGGCGCACCTTCGCCGGACGGGTCAGGCCGTCTTTCAACTCGACGCCGTTTCGCAGCGCTTTCAGGGCGGTTTCGTCCGGGATGCCTTCGACCTGAACCCAATAGGTTTTTGCCATCTTGTGCTTGGGATCCGATATCTGCGCCTGCAACTTGCCGTGGTCAGTCAGCAGCATCAAACCTTCGCTGTCACGATCCAACCGACCGGCGGGATAAACCCCGGGCAGATCGATGAAATCGGACAGTGTACTGCGCGGAGTATCCCCATTGTCGCGGTCGGTGAACTGCGGCAGCACATCATAAGGTTTGTTGAAGCGAATGAACCAGGACATGACCCGCGCATACCCCGAAGAGTGCGTCCCGCGCAAGCTGTGGATAACTGTCATGCGCCTGTTACGGATTCGCATTACCCAGTTTGCGACATATTGTGGAAAATCAGGGCTTGTCAGAGTATTAACACGATATATAGTTATACTAAGGCCGGGGCGGGTGTTCCCCGCTCTGATGTCAAAAACGGGCAGAGCAGAGCGAGGAGCGATTCTGATATGGACGGAGACTTCAGGACCGAATTTGTCAGGGAGCCTGGTGCGCTGAAGCATCATCCGGCATTGGTTTTGAACGCCGATTATCGCCCCCTGTCTTATTACCCGTTGTCCCTGTGGCCCTGGCAGGAAGCGATCAAGGCCGCCTGGCTGGATCGCGTCGACATCGTGGCCGAATACGACGAAGTGGTTCGCAGCCCAAGTACTCAGATCCGAATACCTTCGGTCGTTGTTCTGAAAGACTATGTAAAACCCAGAAAGCGCGTGGCCTTCACGCGCTTTAATTTATTTCTGAGGGACGAGTTCCGGTGCCAGTACTGTGGCAGCCGCGGTGATTTGACCTTTGATCATGTGGTGCCACGCGCCGCCGGTGGGGTGACCAGTTGGCAGAACGTTGTGGCGGCGTGCAGCCCGTGCAACCTGCGCAAAGGGTCGAAATCGCTGCGTCAGGCAGGAATGAGCCTGCGAAAGCCGCCCCGTCAGCCTGACGCCGAAGCACTGCGCAATGTTGGTCGGAAGTTTCCGCCCAATCACTTACACGAAAGCTGGATCGATTTTCTGTATTGGGATGCTGAGCTGGACGAATTCTAGGCCTTGCTTGCCCGCCACGCCGCGAGCCAGATCAGTACCAGAACAGCCGAGGCAATGGCATTCCATCCGGCCATCGAGATGTTGAACATTTCCCACGGGATATCGTCGCAGCGAACCAAAGGCGCTGACATAATCTGGTCGAACAGGTCGTCATTCGACATCCCACTGATGCTGCCGGATGTGCAACTGGTCGGACCTTCCCACCATCCTTGTTCAACGCCGGCGTGGTAAAACCCAATACCCGAAGTGACAGCCGCTGCCATCGCGCCACATAGTGGCAGGATGCTCAGTCTTGGCAAGGCCAGCGCCAAAACGCCAATCGCGATTGCGACCCCATGCGGGTAGCGCTGCCAGATACACATTTTACAGGGGGCAAGGCCGCCCAGATATTGAAAGCCAAAAGCTGCCAGCAGAAGGGCCAGGGACCCAAGACTTGCCAGTGCGATAAGTTGTGAACGTCTCGTCATAGGTATTTCACCACCAGGAAGCCGCCGAACAGGAGGACGATGAACAAGGTGAACATCAGCCCCAAGCGTTTTTCAATAAATTCACGGATCGGCTCGCCAAAGCCCCAAAGCAGGGCCGCAACAAGGAAGAATCTGAGCGCACGTGCCAGTATCGACGTTGCGATGAATGTCCCAAGCGGCATTCCTGTCCAGCCGGACATGATGGTGATGACCTTGTACGGGAAAGGCGTCACTCCGGCGGCCAGGACCGCCCAGAACCCGAAATCGTTGAAGCGTGTGTTGAATTCTTCCATCGCATGGGCCTTGCCCATGGATTCAAGAATGGGCTGCCCCAGACTTTCATAGAAAAACGCACCAATCGCATAGCCCAGCATCCCGCCCAGAACCGAAGCCACCAGAGCAACAGTTGCAATCAGCCAGGCGCGCGACGGGCGCGCCAGGATCATCGGAATCATCAGAACGTCGGGGGGAATCGGAAAGAACGAACTTTCGACAAAGGCCACAACAGCCAGCGCCCACAGCGCATGAGGGTGTTCCGCCAGACGAATTGTCCAGTCATAAAGTGATCGCAACATTAAGCACTCAAATCCCGTTCTCGGCCCCGGAAAGCCAAACCACGCACCTGACGGCCCGTCAACCATCGCGGTCGAAACAAATGGATTATTGGATGATTTTTGCCTCTGGACCTTCCCTCGGATGGGCGCTAATCCAGTGTCCGTGGCCCAAGTGGCGGAATGGTAGACGCAGGGGATTCAAAATCCCCCGGTAGTGATACCGTGCCGGTTCGAGTCCGGCCTTGGGTACCAAAGTAAAAACAGGGGGTTAGGGGAACCTGCTTCCTGTTTTTTCTTTTCGGGCTTATTGCGTGCTCGCGCACTTAACTCTCACTTTTCGATCTGGTCTCGTTCTTTTCAGTCCTCTGTTATCAGTCTCATGCTAATACAGGGGCACCGTATACGTCCTGCTGTCGAACCGACCTGAACAGAAAAGGACAGTAAAGTTCCGGAAGACTGATCGGGCGGGTTTTCCTGTGTGCCAGAGGGGAAAATTCAAAACTTACGCTCATATATGCGGAATGGAGCAAGTCAGGCTGGCGCTGGCCTTGACATTGAATGTATCTGGATGAACCCTCAAGGGGGTTGGGAGAAACTGGAAAATTCAACAGGTTGCATCTGCTGTGAAGCGGGCCGATTTTTTTATCGGCACGGATTCATGAGCAGGGTGATTGATTTGAATTCCAACTGCCAGACAAAAAATGTGGGAGTTCTGAAATGAAAAACAGCAGAAAATTGAGCCTCGGCGCGTTTGTAACCGCAGCCATGTTGGCTCCGGCGGCCTATGCCGAAGAGTTCATTACAATTGGTACTGGCGGCGTGACCGGTGTTTACTATCCGACAGGTGGCGCGATCTGCCGTCTGGTGAACAAGGGCCGGAAAGAGCACGGAGTGCGCTGCTCGGTCGAATCGACCGGTGGCTCGGTCTACAACATCAACACCATTCGCGAAGGCGAGCTGGAATTCGGTGTTGCCCAGTCCGACTGGCAGTATCACGCGTATAACGGCACCTCGAAATTTGAAGAGGCAGGTCCCTTCGAAAAGCTACGTGCGGTGTTCTCGGTCCACCCCGAGCCATTCACCGTTGTGGCCCGCGCGGATGCCGGTATTTCCAGCTTTGAAGACCTCAAGGGCAAGCGCGTGAACATCGGTAACCCGGGTTCTGGCCAACGTGGCACCATGGATGTGGTTCTGGAAGCGTTGGGCTGGACCGTCGATGATTTCGAATTGGCGTCCGAGCTGAAAGCGGCTGAGCAGTCGGCTGCGCTTTGTGACAACCAACTGGATGCGATGATTTACACCGTGGGTCACCCGTCGGGTTCGATTCAGGAAGCTACGACAGCCTGCGATTCTGTTCTAGTGAACGTCACCGGTGATGCGATTCAGGGTCTGATCGACAACAACTCATACTACCGCACTGCGACTATCCCGGGTGGCATGTACCGGGGTTCGGACAATGACACCACCACCTTTGGCGTGGGCGCGACCTTCGTGACTTCGGCGGATGTGTCGGACGATGCTGTCTATGCGGTTGTAAGCTCGGTCTTTGAGAACTTCGAAGACTTCAAAAAGCTGCACCCGGCATTTGCAAATCTCAAGCCCGAGGAGATGATTTCGGACGGCCTGTCCGCTCCGCTGCATCCGGGCGCCGAAAAGTACTACAAAGAAAAAGGCTGGATTCAGTAAGCCAGACTTTACACGGGGCGTCCTTTTGCGGCGCCCCGGTTCACATCCGGGATAAACCGGGGACAAGAGGGCCAAAGAATCCAAGGCCGCAGGACGGGGAGATTTCACATGAGTTCCGATACACAGGGCAATCGCCCACTCTCGGAGGAAGAGCTTCAGGACCTTGTCGCCTCATCCGATGCAGGGGCGCGAAATCCCGCTGGAAACGTGGGGCTGTTTCTGGCGATTGTTGCCGTTTTGTGGTCGGTATATCAGATCGTTCTGGCCTCTCCCTTGTCGAATTACCTGCTGCCCGGAAGCGTGGTGAATAATTCACGCCAGATCCATCTGGCCTTTGCGATCTTTCTGGCGTTTGCGGCCTATCCGGCGCTGAAATCCAGCCCGCGCAATTATGTCCCTGTTCAGGACTGGGTCATGGGCGTTTTGGGCGCGGGTATCGCGCTGTACGGCTACATCTTCTATGAGAAACTGGTCAATAATGGCCTGCTGGCCGATGACATCGACAAATGGGTGGCTTTGTTGGGGCTGCTGTTGCTGTTTGAGGCCGCGCGCCGCGCACTTGGTCCGGCAATGGCGATCATAGCCACGGTTTTCCTGGCCTATGTGTTCTTTGGATCGTCTTCCTGGGTCCCCGAAGTGATCCAGTGGAAAGGTGCGAGCCTGAAAAAGGCCATGAGCCATATGTGGATCACGTCCGAAGGCGTGTTTGGCATCGCGCTGGGTGTTTCTACGAAATTCGTATTCCTGTTCGTGCTGTTTGGCGCGCTACTCGATAAGGCTGGGGCAGGGAACTACTTCATAAAAATGGCCTTTGGCGCTCTGGGTCACCTGCGGGGCGGCCCTGCCAAGGCGGCCGTTGTGGGGTCTGCGGCAACTGGCCTGATCTCGGGTTCGTCGATTGCCAACGTTGTTACCACCGGTACGTTCACCATTCCGTTGATGAAGCGCGTTGGCTTTTCCAGCGAACAGGCGGGGTCGGTCGAAGTTGCAAGTTCCGTGAACGGTCAGATCATGCCGCCTGTAATGGGTGCTGCGGCGTTCCTGATGGTGGAATATGTGGGCATCTCATATGTCGAGGTGATCACCCACGCCTTCCTGCCAGCGGCGATTTCTTACATCGCACTGGTCTATATTGTGCATTTGGAAGCGGTGAAGCGGAACATGCCAACCTTGGGTGACCGAGACGTGCATCTGGCGCGAACCGTTGTGGGTATGCTGGCCTTCTTCCTGGTGTTTGCTGGGCTTTGCTATGGCTCGCAATTCCCGGTTGATGCTGTAACAAGCTGGATTCCGTCCGCGGCGGGCTTTGTGCTGAGCCTGATCGTCTGCGCGGTTTACGTCGGATTGCTTTTTCTGGCGGCACAAGTGCCGGACCTTGAGCCTGACGATCCGAATGCAAAGGAAGTCACGCTGCCGGTTGTCGCAGATATCTACAAGGCAGGTTTGCACCACCTGCTGCCGATCGTCGTTCTGGTTTACTTCCTGATGATCGAACAAAAATCACCGGGGCTGTCGGCCTTCTGGGCAACCGCATTGCTGTTCGTAATCCTGCTGACGCAGAAACCGCTCAAGGCGCTTTTCCGGGGGCAGAGCAATTTAATCAGTACCTTCGTCGACGGTGTCGCTGACCTGTGGCAAGGTCTGATTGACGGCGCGCGGAACATGATCGGTATCGCACTGGCAACTGCAACTGCGGGCGTGATCGTGGGTACCGTGACCTTGACGGGTGTTGGTCAGGTTATGGCTGATCTGGTCGAGTTCCTGTCGGGCGGCAATCTTATCCTGATGCTGATCATGGTTGGCCTGCTGAGCCTGATTCTGGGCATGGGCCTGCCGACCACGGCGAATTATATCGTTGTCAGCTCGTTGATGGCCGGAGTGGTCGTTGAACTGGGGGCGCAGAGCGGACTTATCGTGCCGTTGATTGCCGTGCACCTGTTCGTCTTCTACTTCGGGATCATGGCGGATGTGACGCCACCGGTGGGTCTGGCCAGTTTCGCCGCTGCCGCTGTATCAGGCGGTGATGCAATCAAAACCGGCTTCACAGCATTCTTCTACAGCCTGCGCACCGTGGCACTGCCTTTTGTGTTCATCTTCAACACCGATCTTCTGTTGATTGACGTAACATGGTTCGAAGGAATTACGGTGGCAATTTTCGCGACCATAGCGATTCTGGTCTTCACGGCGGGCACGATGGGGTATTTCCTGGCCCGCAGCCGTATATATGAAAGTGTTGCCCTGGTTCTGGTGGCGTTTGCCCTGTTCCGACCAGACTTTTTCATGGATCGTATCTCGCCTCCGTTCGAATCGGTTGAACCCGCTGCATTTGAAGAGACCATTGGTCAGACACCGCCGGGAACGGATGTCCGCCTAGTGGTCGCAGGCCCCGATTACGATACGCTTGAAATGGTGGACACAACCGTTGTTGTCACTGTGGGCGACGAGGAAGGGGGGGCCGCACGGGTCGAGGCGATGGGCCTGCTGCTGTTTCCCGAGGACGGGCTGGTCAAGCTTGACGAGCCGCTGTTCGGCGCGCCGGTGGCCGACGATCTGGCCATCTTTGACTACTATGGCGATGAACCCGTACGCCTGACGTCGGTCAGCTTGCCGTCCGACCAGCTGCCCAAGCAGCTGGTGTATATCCCAGCGATGATCCTCTTGGGTCTTATCGCGTTCCTGCAACGCGGCCGTGCCGCCAGACAAGGGGTGCCCGCATGACACGTTCTGTTCTGTGTGCCATTGATATCAGCAATGGCGAGATTGATGCTCCGGTCCTGCAAAAAGCCGCTGCTTTGGCGGATCTGGAAGGGGCACAGTTGGATGTCGTGACTGTGCTGCCCGATTTCGGGGAAAGCTGGGTGTCCGGGTTTTTTGAATCAGGTTTTCACGACAAGGCGTTGGCCGAGGCGCGAGCCAAACTGACGGCGCTGTGCATTTCGGCATTGGGGGCAGAGCGCAATGAAAGCATCCGCCATGTAGTCGCGACAGGCACAGCCTATCAGGAGATCCTGAAAACCGCCGAAAGTGCCGGTTCCGACCTGATTGTGATCGGCGCGCATAGGCCGGATTTCAAAGACTATCTGCTTGGTCCGAATGCAGCGCGTGTGGTGCGGCATTCCAACGTCTCAGTTTATGTGGTTCGCTGACTGATTTTCCAGCGCGCAAAAGATCGCGTCGCCGGTCGTAGAGAAAAGTCGGGTTGGTTCAGTAACCTGTCATCTCAAGATAGCCAACGCCTTTATGGCTGCCGTTTACGGTGACAGGGCCTTCCCAGTATTCGAAACTGGTACCCATCCACGCATCAGGTGTCAGGGCTGAGACCTGAATATCTATGCCCCGATCCGCTAGGTCGACTTGCCAGTGTGTCGGGATATTGCGTCCGGCAACCTCGTCGGTACTCAGCGGCAAAAGGCCGATTGTACCGTTGGGGATGGCCTCAGTACTGCCGTCAGAATTGATCCAGGTGGCCGAGGTGAAATCGCCTCGATCCCCGCGCAGGCGAAAAGCCATCAGCTTATCGCCTCCCTCAAAACTGAGCGAGAACCAATCCCAGCCCCTCTGATCCGCCGCCAAGGGTTGTGAGGACCATTCCCGATCCAGCCACCCCTGACCGGTTACCTGCACCTCGCCATCCGGCAAATGCAGCACGCCTTCGACTGTGTAAAAGGGCTGCGAGTAATAGTAACTTGCCTGTCTATCGGCGGATTTAACCGAATAGCCCGCGTCGCCGTGAAATACCAATGGCCCTTGCGCAGTCAGTGAAAGATCATAGCCGAATTCATCACCATTGGCCGTCAGTGACAGGCTGTCCAAATCCGATCCGGCCATGCGCCATTCATCAATCCAGGCCTCAAACGGTTGTGCGGTTACACCGGCCTGGCCAATCCCCCCGCGTGACAATCGCTCGGTAAAAAAATGATCCTTGGGGGTCGTGACAGCAGCATGACCCATCCAAAGTTGCGGACTTTGCCACCCGTCGCTGTCATAGGGTTTCAGGGCTGACCGGAACAGGGTCCATTGAATGCCATAGTCCAGGCCGTCGTCCCCTTGGAGATTGGCGGTCAGATACCACCATTCGATGCGGTAGGCCGGGTGGGGGCCGTGATCCTTTGGGAAATCAAATTCAAACCCGGCTGCCGGCACTTCAAAACCTTCAGCGGTTCCGCCTAGACCTGCATAGCCCTGCGCCCAAAGCGGTATCGGGTAGAGCCACATAAGCAGGATTAGTAGGGTCCTAACGTTCATTGGCGAACACTTTCAGCAGATCGGCGGGTGGCAGGCGCAGCATCCGTAGCGCGGGCAGGGCGGCGGCAAGCAGGGCAGCAAGAAGGGTCAGTAGAAACAGCCACAGCCAATCCCAGGGGAAGACGAACATCGGCAGGCGCCAACCAAAAGCCTGAACGTTGATCACCGTCAGCAGAACCCATGCCAGAACAAGCCCAAGTGGCAACGCCAGACAGGCGGTCAATGCCGCCAGCAATAGGCTGCGCAACAGTTCCAGCCCTGCAAGTTGCGCCCTGTTCAGCCCCAGCGCCCAGACCGGTGCGATCTGTGGCAGGCGCTGGGTCCACAGGGTCAGCAGACTGGTGAGAATGGCAAATCCCGCCACGCCGAGGGTCAGCACATTCAAGGCCGAGGTCACGACAAAAGTCTTCTCAAATATCGACAGCGACTGCGCCTTCATTGCAGCTTGCTGTACGACAGCCTGACGTGGAAGGTTGAACCGTTCCCTTAAGGTTTGCGCCATTTCGGTTGCGTTTTCGGGGTTTAGACGAATGCCAAAGCGGCGGGCCTCCGTACCCGGAGCGATCCGGTTCAGTTGGTCCATCGAGACCATGGCTTGCCCGGTCGGATTCCCATAATCCGAATAGACCCCGGCGATGGTCAGGATGTGGTCCGGCGATAAGGCCAAAGCACCGCCGGGCCAGAGATCGGCACGTCGCGCCAGTTGCTCGTTGATCAGAACCGCACGTCCGGCCATGACGTCATCCCATGCATTCGGGCTTGAGGTGATCACTGGCCAGTTCTGCCGATAGACCGGATCATCTACTACACCGTAAAGAAACAAAGGCCCCGTCTCGTGCGACAATTCCACATTTCGGATTGGCAGAATAGCTTCGACCTGAGGGCGCAGCCAGTCGGTAATCTCCTGCCCCTGATCGTCGTCGCTGGCAGTCAGGTAGAGTTCTGACGTCAGGCGCTGGTCAAGCCACCCGACGAATGTCAGCCGGAAGCTGGACACCATCGTGCCTACGCCGACATTCGCTGCCAAAGCCAGTAACAGGGCCATCAGGGCAAGTGACAACCCGGGCAGTTGTGCCCGCATATCTGCCCAGACCCATTGCGTAACAGGGCCCCGCGCCGCGCGGGCGCAGAGTGAAAGCATTACAGACAAAAGCGCAGGCAGCAGCAGCGCTGCACCGGTCAGCAAGCCAGCCAACAAGGCAAACCCGGCGATCAGCCCCCCGAAACTGACATAAGCCAAAACGCCACCCAGGATCATGACCAATCCCAATGCCGCTGCAAGATGGCGCGCGCGGGGGTCGCCCCGCCACGCTTGAACGCCCGGACTTGCCAGCAGGGGCATGCGCGACAGGCGCCATAATGCGTGGCCGCTGGCCAGCAATGTGCCGAAGACTGCCATGGCGATCCCTGCCAAAACCCACTGCAATTGCAGCGTCAGTTGCCCTGTTACTGGTGCGTCGTAAAGGCCACGCAACGTGGCCGCGACATCGGGTAGAAGTGCTCCGGCCAGAAAGAAGCCCAAAAGCAACCCGACGAGCCCACCGATCAGGGCCAGAAAAGTCAGTTCAGCAAGGATCAGCCAGACCAGTAATCGCATCGAGACACCCAGTGCCCGCAGCGAACGGATGATGCCTCTGCGTTGTGCAAAGGCCAGCCCGACCGTGCCGTTCACGATAAAAAGGCCGACCGCAAAGGACAGCAATCCAAAGGCTGACAGGTTCAAATGAAAACTGTCGGTCAGCCGAGCAGTGTCGATCTTTTGTGAAGGGCTGATACGTTCCAGCTCAGGCGTGATCGTGGTTAGGGACTGAAGCCCGCGCGGCTGATCGGGCAGAATAATGAGCCGCGAGATTGCACCGGGCTGATTCAGAAGACGTTCGGCAACGCCGATATCCGTCAGGATCACATCCGGCGGCAGCGCAGAAGTACTGAGAACCGGGGGCAGAGTGTCCTGATCGCGCAACAAGGGCTCCAATTCTGTCGAAACCAGCAGGCGACCCGGAGCAGTCAATATGTCCGCCGGTTCGGGCGGCGCACCGCTTTGCTGGGCCTCGGTAATTGCGGGCAGGGCGGGATAGGCCACCATATCCACGCCCATCAAACGCAACGTACGTCCGGCGACCCGATAAGGGCCTTCCAGTACGGCGGCCACCTGCCACCCCGCGCGACGCAGGTCGACATAACGGGACATGGCGATGAAACCGGCTGGATCGTGCAATTCGTCAAACTGCCCAAGTGCCAGTTGGGCGTTGGCACGGGAATAGCTGGCGCGGGCCTCGGCATTGATGGCCTGTACAGCGGACCACAAACCAGTTGCCAGGGCGATACCGATCAGCAGCGTTGCCAGTTGCAACCAATGCACCCGCCAATGGGACAGCAGGGCCTGGACGACGGCCAATGTCATTGGATGCGCCCGCCGCTCAGGCGTAGGTGCGTGTCCAGACGGGCCGCGATTTGCGGGGAATGCGTCACCAGCAGCAAAGCTGCGCCAGTATCAGCCACAAGTGACAGCATCAGGTCCAGCACTTTGGCGCTGGCGGTTTCGTCAAGATTGCCTGTCGGCTCGTCCGCCAGCAACAGTTTCGGGCGCGCGGCCATGGCCCGTCCTATGGCCACCCGCTGCTGCTGGCCGCCCGACAAGCTTTCGGGGTAGCGGTCCAGCAGATCCGAAAGCCCAAGCCGGTCTGCCAATTGCCCGGACCATTGGGCATTTTCGGTACCTGCAAGGCGGGCATGAAAGGACAGGTTTTGCCCCACGGTCAGCGATGGGATCAGGTTGAACTGCTGGAACACAAGCGAAACCTTTCTGCGCCGCAACCCGGCCCGGCCCGCATCATCCAAAGGGGACAGGGGCGTGCCATCCAGCGTAATCTCGCCTCTGTCGAAACTGTCCAGGGCGGCGGCCAGATTCAGCAAGGTGCTCTTACCGCTGCCGCTTTCACCGGTCAGAGCAAGCGTTTGTCCCTGATCCAGTGTCAGAGACACGTCGCGCAAAACGGGCCGCCCGCCGGGATAAGTCTTTTGAACTCGGTCGATGATCAACAGCATGAAGCGCCCTTTTTGCACAGGATGTGCGCCGGACTTCCCAACTGTCCAGTGCAGACCTTTCACCGGTTCCTTTCGCCGCAGGCTACCTTATCCGGTGGCGGGGTTGTGCCTTGCGTTTTGAAAGGTCATTGTGCCCTGACAGTTCGTGGCCGAAAATCAGGGTGTAAATACATGACGTTGCTGCATCAGATCGTTTGGGGCAGTACCTTTCTGGGTATTTGCATCCTGATCGAGATTCTCTTTCTGACCTGGTGCACGATGTCCATAATCAAGATGGACAAAAAATGGGTCACACGCGGGGTGTTTGTGGCAACCGCGGGGCCGATTGCCGTTGCCTTGGGCTTCATTATCGCAACGCACACCATTCAGGTCTGGATCTGGGCTATCGTCTGGGTGTTGCTAAATGTTCTGCCGGACTGGAACTCGGCCATCTATTTCTCGTTGGTGACGTTTACGACGCTCGGATACGGCGACATCGTTTTGGGTGAAGGGCTGCGCATTTTCGGCTCGTTTGCTTCGGTCACCGGGCTGTTGGCGTTTGGATTGTCGACCGCGTATCTGGTCGCATTGATGACCCGCGTTTTTCAGGAGAAGTTCTTTTCCTAAAGGATCGGTGCAAACAACCGTGCCAGCGGCGCACCAAAGCGGATGTGGGCCGGTTGTTGACGCAACCTACGGGTCAATTCGAAACTGGTTTCGAAATCTTCTTGTAGCATCTGGTCGACGGCCTGTGCAGCCCGGGCATCAAAGAACAGCGCCATTGCTTCGAAGTTGAGGCGGAAGGATCGGTTGTCGAGGTTTGTTGTTCCAACAGCGGCCAGCGTATCGTCGACAACGAACGCCTTTTGATGCATGAACCCGCCGGTATAGCGGAATACGCGCACGCCACAGTCGCGGATTTCATCGAAATAGGCAAACGCGGCCAGCCATGGCAGGCGATGGTCGATCATGTCAGGAACAAGGATGCGCACATCCACACCGCGCATCGCGGCATGTTGCAGCGCTGTCATGACATCGATGTCGGGTACGAAGTAAGGCGACGCAATCCACAACCGTTCTTTTGCCTCGGCGATTGCTGCAAAAAACATCATGGCGCCAGTTTCGGTTTCGTCTCCGGGTCCGGTCGCGACCAGCAGGGCATTCATGTTCTGTTCGGATTCACTGCCCGCCCAGTCAAGTTCATCAATCAGGTCTTCGTTATGCGCCCAATGCCAATCTTCAGTGAAGATAAGCTGCAATTGCCGGACGACATGACCGGACATCATTATGTGAGTGTCGCGCCAATGACCGAAATGCGGATGTTTGCCCAGATATTCCTCGCCAACATTGTGGCCACCGATAAAGCCTGTCTCGCCATCGATAATGACAGTTTTACGATGGTTTCGGTAATTCAGCTGAAACCGGAAATTTGGGCCGCGTTGCTGACGCGGGTCGGCTACATCAATTCCGGCTTCACGCATGGTATCCAGATACGCGCGCGGCAATCCGTAACTGCCGACTGCATCGGTCATGAAACGGACGTGAACCCCACGTTTCGTCGCCTCGATCAGCTTGGATTGCAGTTTGCGGCCCAGTGCGTCGTCTCTGATGATGTAGAACTGAATGAGGATATAGTTCTTGGCCTTGTCGATGGCGTCGAAAATGGCGTCGAATGTGGCTTGCCCGTCAACCAGTAGCCGGGCACCGTTTCCGCTGGACACAGGAAGATGCGCCAGAAACTCGAACGGGCGCGGATTGATGGACATTGAGGAGGGATCGGGCCTTGAGTAATCGGCAAAGGTTTTGATCCCTTCAACAACCCGCTCACTTTTCTGGCGCGCGATGCGATATCCGTGAAAGCGATGGTGTCCCAGAAAAAGATACAACGGCACCGCTAGGAAAGGGGCTGAAACCAAAAAAACCACCCAACCAACGGCACCTTGCGGTGTCCGCGCGGTTTGTGCCGCTCGGATCGAAAACACAAATGCAGCCACGTACAACGTGAATACAAAGATAGATACCAGTGCTGTCCACATGGGGTCTTACATCTTTCGGGCCGTTTAGTTTGCCCCAGTGTAGATGCGTGACCAGTCTTGCGCCATATCGACAATGATCCATCCCTTGTCAGGACCCCGATCCAGCCCATCTGCCAGCTTTCCGATCGAGCTTTCGCGGTCATAAGCCCATTCGCGTTCGGCGTCCGTGTGGTGGATCAGAATTCCCAAACGCGGACCATCACCCGACGTTGTCCAATCCAGCATAGCGAAATCTCCGTCCGAGTTGCCTGCGGCCAGAATAGGGCGTCTGCCAATCGTGCGTTCGATATTGATCGGCTTGCCTTCCTTGTCGTCGATGAAGGCTAGCCCCGGTGCCTTGATGATCGTCGGGTTGCCGTCGATCACCTTATAGGTGCTGTCTGCATAACTCCCCAATATCTGTTCCGGCGGGATACCATAGGCATCCTCGGCAAAGACGCGCATGAAATGAATGCCACCGCCGGATACGATGTAGGTCTTGAAACCTTCGTCACGTAGATAACGCTGCAACTCGACCATCGGCTGATAGGTCATCTGGTCATAACGAAGGCCGGTGTTGGGGTGGCGTTCGGTTTCCAGCCACTGCGCAACAGCTGCCTGAAATTCTTCGACGCTGGTGCCAGAATGCGATGCGTTGACAACTTCGATCAGCGCCTCATGCCCGCCTTCAAGAACGGTCGCTAGATCACCCTTTGCAGCAGCTTCCAGAGCAGGAGTTGTCAGGATCGACGGGTCCCGCTTGGCCAGATCGGCCAGACGATCCATGGCGAAAAGGAACTGAAAATACACCGGCTGTTCGGCCCAAAGCGTTCCGTCATTGTCGAATACGGCGATCCGATCATCAGGCGTCACGTAATGAGCTGAGGCAGGGTCGGTTACCTCGTCAACAAACGAAACGATTTTCGCTTTGGATTCTAAATTGTTCCATGACGGCAAGGGGTCAGCGATGGCGACCGTCGCTCCTAGCACACTGCACAATATCAAAAATAGACGCACGGATTATTCCTCAATTTTCAACCGCTAATGAGAAGGGCCGGGGCCCCGGTATCGGGACTCCGGCTTTGCTGTGTCTTGGATCAAACAGTCAGGTTCACGGTGCGCCCGGAGGTGACGTCAACTTCTCCATCACTTTGTCGAGGCTGAAGCTCGCCGCTTCCTGTCGGGGTGGGTATTCCTTGAAGGTTTCAAGGAACTGCGCGACATAGGCCTGCGCAGGTACCAGCATGTAGGCACGGTCGAGCATCCAGTCATAGTAGGTGTTCGATGTGCGGTAGCCACGCTCGTACGGGTCGCGTCGCAGGTTGGTGATCAATGGCACGCGCAGAGGGGTCAGTGGCTCCATCCAGGCGCGCAAGGTTGCCCATGCCTTCTGTTCCAGGAAGGTGATTTTCCAATCACCGAAGCGCAGTGCCGCAAGGTCACCATCGTCCGTGAAATAGAAGATTTCCCTGCGCGGACTCTTGTCTGTTTCGCCGGTCAGCAACGGCAAGATGTTGTAGCCATCCAGATGCACGCGATAGTCACGCCCGCCGCCAACTTCGGCCACGGTGACACCTTCCAGAAGATCTTCTTTCACGGTTTCGTTGCCAGCTGCAGCCAGGAATGTCGGTAACCAATCCATATGGTGCACGATCTCGTTCGACACAGCGCCTTCGGTAATCTTGCCGGGCCACCGAACCATGGCAGGTACGCGCCATGCGCCCTCCCATTGGGTATTCTTTTCACCCCAGAACGGGGTCATCGCGGCATCTGGCCAGGTATTCATGTGCGGACCATTGTCGGTCGAGTAAAACACGATGGTCTTGTCGGCGATGCCCAGCTCATCCAGCGCAGTCAGGAAGTCGCCGATATGCATATCGTGTTCGATCATGCCAGCCGTATACTCATCTACCTGCTTGCCGACGATTTCATTTGCTTTTGCCCATTTCTCTTCGGAAACATGCGTGCGGAAATGCATCCGGGTACCTGACCACCAGACGAACCACGGTGTGCCGCTTTCCTCTTGTTTGCGGATGAATTCAATCGCAGCCGCCGCGGTTTCATCGTCGACCGTTTCCATGCGCTTCTTGGTCAGCGGGCCGGTATCCTCGATCTCACCACCCGCTGTCGACTTGATTACACCGCGCGGGCCAAAAGCTTGTCGGAAGGTTCTGCCATCGGGCAGAACAGCATCATTGGGATAGTCGATGTTTTCCGGCTCTTCCTCGGCGTTGAGATGGTAGAGGTTGCCAAAAAATTCGTCAAAACCGTGGTTTGTCGGCAGATGTTCATCCCGGTCGCCCAGGTGGTTTTTTCCGAACTGACCCGTGGCGTAGCCTTCCGCTTTCAGAAGGCCCGCAATGGTCGGGTCTTCGATCTGCATGCCTTCCTCAGCGCCCGGCAGGCCAACTTTGGACAGGCCCGTGCGGAAAACGGATTGCCCCATGATGAAAGATGATCGCCCAGCCGTGCACGACTGTTCACCGTAGTAATCCGTGAACATCATACCTTCTTCGGCGATACGGTCGATATTGGGTGTCTGATACCCCATCAACCCCCGCGTGTAGGCCGAGATGTTGGACTGACCAACATCGTCGCCCCAGATCACAAGGATATTCGGTTTCTGGTTCTGCGCCCAGGCGGGTATGGCCAGTGTCAACGTGGCGGTTACCACGGCAAGTCGGCGCAAGTTACTGCGCCAGGTGCCGGATAGCGAACGTGGAGGTAACATGGTTTGCTCCTGATCTGAGAGGATCTTGGCGACCCCAAAGGAAATGAATCACCCGGCGTTCAAATGCATGAACAACGCGGCAGCAAAGTGTTGATTCCCATATTGAAAATCTTTGGTAGCAGGAATCGAACACCATTAGCATAGGTTACTTCTTGCGTCGGAAACTCATCATATGATTATATCGCAAAGTACAAATGTGAGACAAAATGAATAATCTGAAGCTATTACGAAACACCGGATGGTTCAGTGAACGCTCGTCAGAGTTTCAGGCCGATTTGGCAGCCCTTGGCATACCGAAATCGGTAGAGGCGGGAGAGACGCTGTATCACTATGGTGATCCGGCAAATGGTATCTACGCGATTCTCAGCGGTGGTGTGCAGATAACGGCCCCAGCGGATGATGGTCAGGAGTTTGTGCTTCACCGCGACGGCGCTGGGTTCTGGATCGGCGATCTGGCTTTGTTTGCAGGTGCGCTGCGTCTGGTCAGTGTTATCACGACGCAAGCCACTCAAGCCTTGTTTTTCCCAAATTTAAGCATCTCGCGGTTGATTCAGAACAATCCTGACTACATCCGGGATTTCTATGCGTTGACGCATGAGAATATGCGGACCGCTTTGCGCATCATGGCAAATCTGGCTGTGACGGGAACGGAAAAGCGGCTGGTCTTGAGGTTGCTTCACTTGGACGAGGGGACCTCGAAAACCGATGGATGGATTGATGTTTCCCAGGACGATCTGGCGGCGATGATTGCTGTATCGCAACCGACTTTGCACAGGAACCTTCACCGGCTTGTGGATTTGGGGTTAATCGAACTGGGGTATGGCCGGGTTCGACTGCTGGATCGGGGCGCATTGATAGCCAGTTGTCAGACCTGAGGTTTCGGGTCGTGACACCGGTATGCGGTCCAACATATGCGGACAGGCTGGCGGCTGTGTACGGCACCCGACGAACTTAAGCCTACGCCACGCCGCAGTTCAGTTATTAGCACGCGCCTGACCGTCCTCCTCGCCCAATTGGCCGTCCAGAGACATCAGGATCGCGACCGGGCGTAAAGCAGGGATGTGGCTGAACACGATCAGAATACAGACCGTCAGTGGCACGCTCAGGAAAGCGCCGATCAGGCCCCAGACAGTTGTCCAGAATGTCAGCGCCAGAATGACAAGGAATGTCGACATGTTCAGCGAGCGGCCCAGCATGGCCGGATCAAGGAAGTTACCGATCAGGAATTGAAGGGTGCCGCACCCAAATAAGATGATCAGAAACGGAACGATCGTATCAAACTGAACAAGCGCGATCATGGCCGGAAAAAACACCGCTATGATCGACCCGATCGAAGGAATGAAGTTCAAAGCAAAGGTCAAAACGGCCCAGGTTTCCGCATATTCCAAACCAAGGGCCCTGAATACAAAATAACTGATGCCCGCTGTGATCAGGCTGATCAGGGTCTTAACCCCAACATATCGTTGCAGGCTGATCGATATGGCATCAAGCATGGTCGCAAAATCAGCGCCGGTTTGGGGGTCGCCAGCCGCAAGTTGAATTTTCTTGCGAAAGGCCAGACGCTCGGCCATCAGGAACGCGACATAGAGGCTGATCAGAAAGAACTGGTTCAGTAGGGACGTAGCGCTGCCCAGCAACAGGCGTGCGACATAGGTCATGTCGATGCTGACCAGATTGTCGCGGATGAAAGTGGTGACGTCGTTGCCGACAAGACCGGTTATGCGCTCAACCGCCCCGTCGAACTGGTTTTCGTAGGTGCTGACGGACCGTGCAAACTGCGTTGCCTGACTGCCCAGCACGTACATGATCATGAACAAACCCGCCAGAACGATGGTCACACCAGCGATATTTGCCAGCCAGACTGGAGCGCGGGTTAGCGCGACGACGCGGTCGCTCAGCGCAATGATCAGAACGTTGACCAGCAGTGCCATGGCAAGCGGGATCAGGAAGTTCGCCCCCGCATAAAGCCCCAGCACTATCAGCGCCGCGATAATGCAGGTGTCGCGGACAACAGACAGTTTTAGCCTGGGGCGAGCCGTGAAATCTTCCTGATCCGGGATCATTCAGTATCCTGTTTATCTGTTCTTAAGCAGGCTAGTGATCGTCCCGCTTTGCCCAATCCTGCACCTGCATTCCGGTTTTAGCAATGCAGTCAGCGGTTTGCAGACCGGCTTTTGTCACTTTGATACCGATGACGGGTTCTGTGTTTTATTTCGGCGGGTTAGGGTTGCAGGATGACAAAGCCTACGATTCCCCCATTTGGCCGCCCGCTTCAGGCGTTATGGCTGGCGCTTCGCCGGTTCGTCAGGAAAAACGGACCTGTCATGAGCAGCCATGTCGCCATGTCGCTGATGATGGCCCTGTTTCCCTTTGTGTTGTTCACCGTGGCGCTGGCTGGGGCATTGTCGCAGGACTATGTTACCGATGAGCTGATTGATCTGCTGTTCGGGGCATGGCCCAGGGATGTTGCGGACCCGATCGTGGCCGAGCTGCGTGCGGTTCTGGCCGGGGCGGGGTCGGGTGTGATTACGCTGGGTGGTCTGCTTGCAATCTACTTTGCGTCCAACGGGGTTGCCGCAGTACGCGCTGCCATGAATCAGGCCTATCACGATCAGGACAGTTGGCCTTTTTGGAAAACCCGGCTTTTGTGTCTGGTTCTGGTTATCCTTGGCGGTTCGGCAATCCTTGTTATTGCAACGGTCGAGGTGGTCTTGCCGGTCTACACGAAACTGGTGGCAGAGCATACCGAATCTCCGGTAGCGGACTGGCTGTCCGTAGATCGCCTGCGGTGGACGTTTACCGTGGCCGTTCCGGCAGGCACTGTCCTGCTGGCACATCTAATTCTGCCAACCCGCAGGCACAGCCTGACCCAAATCCTGCCCGGCGTCATACTGACATTGGTTTTGTGGGCAGCTGGCGGATGGGCATTTTCAGTCTATATCAGCCAGTTCGCCACCTACAGTGCCACATATGCGGGTTTGGCCGGGGCAATGGCCGCGCTGATTTTCCTGTATCTGTGTTCTGCGATGCTGATCCTTGGCGCTGAATACAACGGCGCATTGATCGACCTTCGGAACGCCGCTGAAGGAGATATGGCATGAGATTTGCCATTCTGGCGGCTTGTTTAACCCTCGCAAGTGAAGGGCAGGCGCAGTCACTGGAATATGTGGGCTCAGATCGGTGTTCAGACTGCCATCAGCACGAGGCCGAGGCATGGGCTTCGTCTCATCATGCCTTGGCCTGGACAGAAGTTGGCGACGGCCATCTGGTCGCCGAATTCGATGGAACCCGGTTCGTGCAGAACGGGATGACGGTTGAATTTACTAAACAGGCAGACAGGTTCACAGCTCGTGTAACGGAAAAAGACGGAGCGACGACGGCATATGATGTGCATTCCGTCGTTGGAATCGCACCTCTGCAACAATATCTGTTTGAAACCGAACCGGGGCGGTTGCAAAGCTTTGATGTGGTTTGGGATACCGAGCAGAAGCGCTGGTATCACTTATACCCCGATCAGGATCTGCCACCAGAAGACGGGCTGCACTGGACGGGCCCTTACAAGAACTGGAACGCGCGCTGCGCCGAATGTCACGCCACAGGGTTTGAAAAGAACTACGACGCGCAATCCAGAACATACTCTTCCCGACAGGCCGAGATTGGTGTTGGCTGCGAAGCCTGCCATGGACCGGGGTCAGCTCATATCGATTGGACCAAAGGGCAGAGCGTTACTGAGGGGCTGAGTGATACAGGCTTTTCGATGAGCTGGGGAAAAGGTCAGACCGAGGCCGAGATCCAGCAATGCGCCGGGTGTCATTCGCGGCGCGAGGCACATGGCAACGGAAACCCTTTGCCGGGAACCTCGTATCATGATGCCTATAACCTGGCTGTGTTGCGGCCCGGTTCGTATCATCCGGACGGGCAGATACTGGATGAGGTCTACGTTTACGGCTCATTCCTGCAATCCAAAATGTATGCCCGAGGGGTCGGGTGCATGAACTGCCACGAGCCACACAGTGCGCAGTTGAAGGCCGAAGGCAACGGTATTTGTACCCAATGTCATTCCACGGCCGGAAACCCTGATTTCCCGACGCTGGCGAAACAGGAATACGATACACCCAATCACCATCATCACGTTACGGATAGCGCGGGTGCCCAGTGCAAAAGCTGCCACATGATCGAACGTAAATATATGGGCGTGGACGGTCGCCGGGATCACAGCTTTCGCGTGCCGCGACCGGATTTGGGATTGGGGGCTGATGCCTGCACTGATTGCCACCAGAATAAGGATCAGGTCTGGGCTGCCAGCCGGATCAAAGGCTGGTTTCCTGACACAGCCAATCGGGCCCCGCATTATGGCACGGTGTTCAAAGCTGCTGCCGATGGCCATTTGAACACGCCAGAGGGTTTGATTGCTGTCGCAACGGACCCCTCGCAACCCGCTATCGTGCGGGCAACAGCAGCGTATCTGCTGCAACCTTTTGGCTCGCTTGAGGTTGCCGCGTATACAGCGCCACTGTTGCAGGAAGACGATCCGCTGATACGCGCAAATGCAGCAGCCTTGCAGCGTCAGGCGAGCCCAACGGATCGTGCGCAAAGGTTAGAGCCCCTTTTGTCTGATCCTTTTCGCAACGTTCGCATAGCCGCCGCCAAGGAATTTCTGAGTATCCCTCTTCAAGCTCTGACATCTCAGCAACAGGATCTGGCCGGGGAGGGGATGGCCGAGTGGCAGGCGGCGATCTCGAACAGGCTGGATGCCCCGGAAACACATCTGGTTCTGGGGGGGATGGCCTTGACGCTGCGCAACGCCCCGGCTGCCGAACGGGCATTTCGCGAGGTTGTAGCGCTGGATCCTCAGCGCGCCGAAGCGTGGCCCATGGTGGTGCAGCTGGCACAGATCAATCGCGGCCCGGAAGCCGCACGTATCGCCCTGCGAGAAGCCTTGGGCAGATTGCCCGATGACCCGGCCTTGCTGCAATTGCTGCAACAACTGGGGCCCTGATCCGGCACAGGTTTGCCCGATTTGTTCCAACTTCACGGCAAAATTTCACGCTAACAGCATTTCAGATTTGCTGTTTTGAGGTGATGTATGTCCGCGGATTCAACAAGACAGAAAGCAACCGGGACGAACCCCGCTACGCTGGCGCAGCGCATTGAAGAGCTGCGCAATCGCGAGCCTGTATATGTTTCGCACGGGGATACACTGATGTTGCAGGGTATGGCCGCGACGTCGCTGCGCGAACAACGGCTGACCGGGAACCGTATCCGATTGGAAGATTAAGTTCAGCCGCGAAACCCGGTTGCCACAACAAATTTTTCTGAACTGTCCGAACGTGATGCGGGCGGTTTCACATGCGCCACTTTCTGAAATTTCTGCTTCAGAAGTTTTTGCAAATCGCCCTCGGCACCGCCGGCAAGAACCTTGGCTACGAATGTGCCACCTTCTTCCAGCACGTCAAACGCGAAATGGGCCGCAGTTTCACACAGTGCGATGATCCGAAGATGGTCGGTCTGCTTGTGACCCGAGGACGCCGCTGCCATGTCTGACATCACCACATCCGCTTTGCCACCCAGCCAGTCCTTGACCTTCTGGTCGGCGTCATCCTCCATGAAGTCCAGCACATGAGTATCGGCACCCGCAACCGGTTCGACTTCCTGCAAGTCGATGCCCAGCACAGTTCCGATCCGTTTCCCTGACTTTTCGCCAAGCGCGTTTACGCGTTTGACTGCAACCTGGCACCAGCCACCGGGCGCGCACCCCAGATCAACAACCCGTGCTCCGGGTACGAGAAAGCGGAACTTGTCGTCTAGCTCCTTGATCTTATACGCGGCCCGCCCCCGGTATCCTTCGGTCTGGGCGCGCTTCACATAGGGATCGTTCAGCTGTCGTTCGAGCCAGCGGGTCGAACTCAGCTTGCGACCACGTGCGGTTTTTACCTTTACCTTCAGGTCACGCTGACCGCGACCCGAGTTGTTTTTGCCAGTTGGTGTCTTCGCCATCAGAACGGTCCGTCTTCCAGTACCCCGTCCGCGCTCATCTGTGCATAAAGCAGGCCCTCGCGTAGCCCCCGATCTGCCACGGAAAGGCGATCAGTGGGCCAGCAGCGCAACAATGCCTGCAAAATGGCTGAGCCGGACATGATCAGGGCCTGCCGGTCTTCACCAATCCGAGGATCCCGGCGGCGCCCATGAGGGCCGAGTTCTAAATACCCGCGTATCACTTTGTCAATCTGATCACTGGTCATACGCAGCCCGTCAACCTTGGTCCGGTCATAGCGCTTCAGGCCAAGATGCGATGCAGCAACCGTTGTGACAGTTCCGCTGGTGCCGACGATCTGAAAACCTTCGCGGGTCTGTTCATCTTTGTAAGGTGCGAAATCGGCCAGGTTTTCTTCGAAAAACCAGCTCATCAATGCAAAGCGAGCGGCGTCGTTTTCGACGTCATTGAACTGATCCCGCAACGTGGCAACACCCAGCGGTACGCTGATCCAGTCTACAACTTTTGCAGCCGGAAAAGGGCTGTCGACCGTGTGAAATCCGTTGTGCAAACGCATGATCGCAGCCGGGCGGTCACGGCGAGGGACGGACGAAATGTCGATCCAGACCAGCTCGGTCGAACCGCCGCCAATATCGACAACCAACAGCTGTTCGGTCTTGGTGGACACCAGCGGGGCGCAGGAGATCACCGCCAAACGGGCTTCTTCTTCGGGTTGGATGATTTCAAGCGTCAGTCCGGTTTCGCGTTTGACCTGTCGGATGAATTCGCGGGAATTCTTGGCGCGGCGGCAGGCCTCGGTTGCGATCAGACGCATCCGTTTTACTTTGTTCCGCTTCAGCTTTTGTTGACAGATTCGCAGCGCCTGAACGGTGCGTGCCATCGACGCCCGCGACAGACGTCCGGTGCGTTCCAGACCCGCGCCCAGCTGCACGGACTTGGAGAAGCTGTCAACCACATGAAACCCGCTGCCCTTGGGCTGGGCTATCAACATGCGGCAACTATTTGTTCCCAAATCCAGAGCCGCATACAGGGCATCCGGATCGGGTCTTGCCGGCGCGGGGCTTTCGACCGCTTTCGGGAACGCGCCCGCACCTTTGGGACGCTTGGGCGCCATCGTAACGCCCTCCGATTTTCGAGTTGATTTGACCCTAGGCGGGGCGTCGTCGACGTGCAAGCGATTTCCATTTCAAATTTGGCTTGGATGTCACACGCCGTTCATACTGAGGTGCGATTTGATCTTTGATCCCGGTTGAGGGATTCTTGATCGCAATCAGCCGCAGACGGAGCCTGCCATGAAAGATAAACGTGTCCTGACCTTTGACGAATTCGATGAAATGGTGAACCCGCGCCCAGAGGAATGTGAGTTTGACCGCGTCGTTGAACGTGCCCTGTCACGTCGTGGATTTCTGGGCGGCGTATTGGCGGTGGGAAGTTTCACGGCTTTGGGCGGGTCGCTGCTTCCAACTGGTGCGCGCGCAGCCGCAGATCGATTTGCGTTTGAGGCGATTCCGGCGTCAACTGCCGATGACGTCATCGTGCCGCCGGGCTACAAGGCCGAGGTGATGGTGCGCTGGGGCGACCCGCTTTGGTCTGATGTGCCCGAATTTGATCCGGCCACCCGTGGAACCGCTGCCAGCCAAGAGCGCGCATTTGGTGATAACACCGACGGTCAGGATGTGTTTTTGCACGAGGGTCACGTTCTACTGGTCGTGAACAACGAATACACCAATCGCGATATCCTTTGGGGCAACAACCCGGACGCCAAAGCCGCCTCGGATGACGATGTCGCCAAAGGCATGATGGCGCATGGTGTGACGGTGGTCGAGATTGCGGTTACCGACGGCAAATGGGGCATCGTCAAGGATAGCTCGTATAACCGCCGCATCACGCCGCAGACAGACATGTCATTGACGGGGCCTGCCGCTGGCCATGATCTGCTGAAAACTGCCGCCGATCCGACAGGCACCATCTGTAAAGGCACCTGGAACAACTGTGGTAATGGCATGACCCCATGGGGGACGTATTTGGCCTGTGAAGAGAATTTCAATGGTTACTTCTCGACTGAGGACGAAAAACATGAGGTCAGCGCCGAACTTCAGCGCTACGGCGTTTCGTCCAAGGACTGGGGATACGGATGGGCCGGAATTGACGAGCGTTTCGACGTCTCGAAAAACCCTAACGAGCCGAACCGCGCAGGCTATGTTGTCGAAATCAATCCGACCGAGCCGACCTCGACCCCTCGTAAGCTGACCGCGCTCGGTCGGTTCAAGCACGAAAACGCCGAGGCCATTGTGAACAATGACGGTCGTGTCGTTGTCTACATGGGTGATGATGAACGGGGCGAGTTCCTGTACCGCTTTGTCTCGGAAGGTTTTTATGCCGCTGGGGTGGACACGCATGCGCTGCTTGAGAACGGTACGTTGTCGGTTGCAAAGTTCAACGACGACGGGACTGGTGAGTGGCTGGACCTGACCCCCGAAACAACTGGTATGACGTCGCAGGCCGAAATCTGCATCCATACGCGGCAAGCAGCATCGGCTGTTGGCGCGACCACCATGGACCGCCCGGAATGGGTTGCGGCCAACCCGAACGCGCCCGAGGTCTATTGCTGCCTGACCAACAACAAGAACCGCGGTGTGAAACCGAATGCCGGTGGCGACGACACTTCGGTCAACGGGCCGAATCCGCGCGAGGCGAACAAATACGGTCAGATCGTGCGCTGGCGCCCTGAAGGCGGAGACCATGGCGCATCGGGTTTCGAATGGGACCTGTATGTACTGGCCGGAAACCCGACCGTGCATCAGGATGCGTATGGCGGTTCGGACAATGTCAACGCCGACAACATGTTCAACTCGCCCGACGGTCTGAAGTTTGACAGCAACGGCCTGCTGTGGATCCAGACCGACGGCAAATACAGCAACGAGGGCGACTTCGAAGGGCAGGGGAACAACCAGATGCTGGCAGGCGACCCGGTTACCGGTGAAATCCGTCGTTTTCTGGTTGGCCCGAACGAGTGTGAGATCACTGGGCTCAGCTGGTCGCCGGATCGCCGCACCATGTTTGTTGGTATTCAACACCCCGGTGAAGACGGTAATAGCCACTGGCCCGACGGTGGTAACTCGGTTCCACGTTCAGCCATCATTGCGGTTACTCGTGAAGACGGTGGGTTGGTCGGTTAACCTTGGCAAGACGCGTTGAAACAAGCCTCGGGCGGGTCATGCCGTCCGGGGCTTTTTGTTCATTATGCAATGCTCTCATAGTGACAATGAGAATTTTGGTATGCGTTTTTGCCGCGAGACGGGTTAAAACCCCGCCACGCCACCGTGGGCGAAAACGTCGCTTGAAAAGCGCCGGGTGTCGAAAACCGACCGACCAATCCCCACATTGAAGTTTAGAACCGGCCCATCGGGTTAGGAGGAATCACAGTAATGCCTGACGTCACCATCGTGTACTGGCGCGACATTCCCGCTCAGGTCATCGTCGGCAAAGGCCGTCGCGGCGCGAAGCGGCAACTGGAAGAACGGTTCGAGCAAGCCATCGACCGCGCCGCCATGAAGGTAAACGCCAAGGACAGTGATGCCTATCTGGCCGAATGGCGCAAGGCCGAGCCTTTTGCGGTTGATGGCGACCCGGCAGAAGTAGCCGAGGCCGAGGCCCTGCGTCTGGAAAAGGAATACGATCAGGACCGCATCAAAGCGCTGATCGCAAATGACGGTTGGGCATAAGCCCGTATCTTAATGGGAGGCCTCAATGGCTTTGCTGAACTTCAAGAAACGTGATGTGGTCGAAAACAGCCCTGTGAACCCGACCGTCGAAGCCTTCCTGCAAGGCTATTCGATCGAGGTCATGCCGCGGACCGCCGAAAAGGTCGAGGATTTCCCCGCGCTGCTGCCCGAAGGCACACGCGTCTACATTGCTCATATCGAAGGCACCCCGATTGAAGATATGGTCAAGACAGCCAAGCGGATTGCAGCCGAAGGCTATCCTGTCATGCCCCACTTCCCGGCGCGGATCATCAAGGATGCGGCGACCTTGGAAAACTGGATCTCGATGTACCAGGGTGAGGCGGGCGTCGAGCAGGCGCTGTTGCTGGCCGGTGGCGTGACAAAGCCGCATGGCGATTTCGACAGTTCCATGCAGCTGATGGAAACCGGTCTGTTCGACAAGGCAGGGTTCAAGCGACTTCATGTTGCCGGTCACCCCGAGGGTAACAAGGACATCGATCCCGATGGGTCCACCAAGAACGTCGATGACGCCCTGCGCTGGAAACAGAAATTCAACGAAACCACGGATGCCGAGATGGCCCTGGCAACTCAGTTTGCCTTCGATGCCAAGCCGATCATCGCCTGGGCGGATGGTCTGAAAGAGGCAGGTATCGACCTGCCCATCCACATTGGTATCGCCGGTCCGGCCAAACTGCAGACCCTGATCAAGTTCGCAATTGCTTGCGGCGTCGGCCCGTCGCTGAAAGTTCTGCAAAAGCGCGCCATGGATGTGTCGAAGCTTCTGTTGCCCTATGAACCGAACGATGTTGTGACTGAATTGGCCAACCACAAAGCGGCCAACCCGGATTTCAACATCACCAACGTGCACTTCTTCCCGCTGGGCGGGATCAAAACCAACGCCAACTGGGCGATCAATAATGGCGGTGCCTCGGCGCAGCCTGCAAACTCCTAAGGAACGGACATGACCCGTACAGTCTTAGAATCAAAAACAAAAACTGCCGTTCTGGGCTTTGATGAACCGTTCTGCGTGATCGGAGAGCGGATCAACCCGACCGGTCGGAAAAAGCTGGCGGCCGAACTGGAGGCAGGCGATTTCTCGACCGTCGAGAAGGATGCGCTGGCGCAGGTGATGGCGGGCGCGACCGTTCTGGATATCAACGCGGGCGTCGTCTACAACTCGAACCCCAACCCGAACGAGACCGAACCGCCACTGATGCGCAAGATCGTTGAGCTGGTACAGGGTCTGGTCGAAGTTCCGCTGTGTATCGACTCGTCGGTACCCGGTGCTCTGGAGGCGGGTCTTGAGGCGGCGGAAGGTCGCCCGCTGCTGAACTCGGTCACCGGTGAGGAAGAGCGCCTGGAACTGGTTCTGCCGCTGGTCAAAAAATACAATGTTCCTGTTGTGGCAATCTCGAACGACGACACAGGTATTTCGGAAGACCCCGATGTCCGTTTCGAAGTGGCCAAAAAGATCGTTCAGCGTGCTGCCGATTTTGGAATCCCCGCGCATGACATCGTTGTTGACCCGCTGGTCATGCCGATTGGCGCGATGGCAACAGCTGGTCAGCAGGTGTTTGCTCTGGTTCGCCGCCTGCGCGAGGAACTGGGTGTGAACACCACCTGTGGCGCATCCAACATCTCGTTCGGCTTGCCGAACCGCCACGGCATCAACAATGCCTTCCTGCCGATGGCAATGGGTGCCGGCATGACCTCGGCGATTATGAACCCGGTGGCTCTGCCAGTGACGCAGGCAAAAATTACCGAGAAAAAAGAAGCCCTTGCCGCAGCTGGCATCATTCTGCCAGAAGGTATGGATGACGAGGCGTTTGTTCAGATGTTCGGCCTGGGCTCCACCAAGCCGCGCGCCGGTAAGGAGATGGAGGCCATCCGCGCCGCCAACCTGCTGACCAACAACGACCCGCATGGTGGGGAGTGGATCAGGTTCAACAAATCACCTGACGAGGCCGGTGGCGCAGCCGGTGGTCGTCGCGGCGGTGGCCGTCGTCGCCGCGCCTGATTGCATCAACAAAGACAGCTAAGGCCGGGCACTGTGCCCGGCCTTTTCGTTTGACCCTGATCAATGTCGATTTTGCGCAAGGGTTCAGGATATCCTGAACCGGGACGCAACGATCAGGTGGCACGATGAGCAAACATCACCCCCCGAAACTCTCAGAAGCGGATCTGACCAAGCGGTTGGGCAAAAAGGAGTATTTCGAGCAACTGATTGATCTTCAGGCCAAACTGGCCAGGATTCAGCAAGCGTATCTGTTTCACGGGCTCAAGGGTGTGCTGGTGTTCGAGGGATGGGATGCGGCAGGCAAGGGGGGAACCATTCGCAGGATCAGCCAGGCTCTGGACCCGCGCAGCTTTAAGGTCTGGCCAATTGGGGCACCCAGGAACTACTACCTCAACCGGCATTACCTGCTGCGGTTTTGGGAACGTTTGCCACCGTCCGGAGCGATATCCGCATTTGACCGCAGCTGGTACGGGCGCGTGTTGGTTGAGCGGATCGAGAACCTGACCCCGGAAACGCGCTGGCGCGCTGCCTATCAGGAAATCAATGATTTCGAACGCATGCTGGTCGACGATGGTGCCCGGATCGTCAAGCTGTTCTTCCACATCTCTGAAGATGAACAGATGCAGCGGTTTACAGAACGGCTAAGAAACCCGTTGAAGCGCTGGAAGTTGACGTACGAGGATTTCCGGAATCGCGAGAAATGGGATGTTACCGAGGTCGCCGTGGATGAAATGTTGGCCCGGACGTCAACCGATCTGGCGCCGTGGCACGTAATACCGGCCAATAACAAAAGATATGCGCGCATCAGCGCCATGAAGGCCATTGTCAAAGCGTTTTCAGCAGGGGTCGATCTGAACCCGCAACATCTGGACAGCCGTACGCTTGAGGCGGCCATCCAGGCTTTGGATGTTGAAGACTCGCTGATCGACAGTCTTCGTGCGCGGACTGAGTGACATTTTCCGGGCGAGCTGAAACGATCTGGCTTGCGCGTCAGGGAACTCTGGTTATATCTCAGAGGTGCGGCGGGTATGATGTAATGGTAGCCTGTCAGCTTCCCAAGCTGAACGCGCGGGTTCGATTCCCGCTACCCGCTCCAGAACTCTCAGGTAAGACGGCGATTTCCGGTGAAGGCCTGCTCTGGCAGGCATGGGGGTCGTTTCGGGACGTTCCACCAAATTGATTTATGCCTGTAGATAGTTCCGGTTTGGGGCATCCCCCTTGCGATTAGTAGGATTCCGGGCGTCTTATGATAGAGTGACCCCATCACTGTTGAGCAGAGCCCAACTATGCGGGAAATTGATCAGACCGGCACGAGAACCCCCCAAGAGCCTTGCGCAGGTGATGTTCATGCCTTTCTGGAGAGCCTGACCGGCCCGTCCCGTGGAACGGTTTCCTGGCTTGTCGACAGCGCATTGACTGTTTCAGTTGGCGAAGGCCGTGCGCTAGGCCTACGCCTGAAAGACAACACACCGCCCCATGACGAAGATATCGCAACGCTTCAGTGGACCGAGGGGGGCTACGTGCTCAACGCGCTGGCAGGGCAAGACATCTGGGTCAATGGCCACAAGATTGTGTCGGCAACGCTGAAACACGGCGACATGATCGAGTTTGGCGAATTGGGCCCGATCTCCCGATACCGCATATGTACTCAGAGGTTTCCCATCCGTCATACGGTCGAGGATATCCTGAGCGACGCCTATGCCTATGCGCGGTCAAGTCGCCGACCCTTTGCCCAAAGAATGTCGGGTGCGCTGCGTGAGAGTGGGCGAAGGCTTGTTTCTCAAACCACTATGTTCTTCAGGATTACGGTAGTAGCCGCGATTGCGCTGATCGCAGGTCTGCTGTTCCTGCTTTATCAAAACGACCGGAGACTGGCCGACAGCCTGCAACAGGAAGCTCGCAAGATTGAAGCTGTGGCGACCATGCTTAGCCAGACGCGGGAAGATGTTCTAACCCCCGAAGACCTTGTGGCGTTGAGGGAAGCCTTTCAGAACCAGCTGATATCAACCGAGCAGCGGCTGGGTACCCTTGAACAACGCGCGGGGGCGTCTACGCGGGTCATCACCGCCTCTACTCAATCCGTGGCTTTCATTCAGGGCGCCTACGGATTGCGTCATATCGAAAGCGGTAAACTGCTGCGCCACGTGTTGGGGCCGAACGGAGAGAAGTTGCAAACACCCTTCGGACAACCCTGGATCGAACCGGACGCAACAGGCGAGCCCGCGGAGTTCCAGTTCACTGGCACCGGATTTCTGCTGGAGGGTGCGCCGCTGATGGCCACCAACCGCCACGTTGCCTTGCCCTGGACATCCGGCGACCAAGCTCAGGCACTGAAAAACGCAGGTCTTGAGGCCGAGATGCTTCGGTTGCTGGCCTATCTGCCAGGTCAGACCGATCCGATCGAGGCTACTTTGGACCGGTTCAGTGAAACCGCTGATCTGGCACTTTTGTCGGTTGATCCAAACCGTATCGAGGGGCTGGGATTGCCACTGGCGGAAGATCTTCCACGAAGCGGTGACGAAGTCTTTCTGCTGGGGTATCCTACTGGCCTGAAATCATTAATTGCGCAGGCGGGGCCGGAGTTTCTGAATACGCTCGAAAAAGACGGGTCCGTCAATTTCTGGACGATCGCCGCACGGTTATCTGCGCAAAACCAGGTTCAACCTCTCGCCAGCCGAGGAATTGTGGCGCAGACAAGCCCGGGTGCAGTCGTTTATGACGCGGAAACAACGTCAGGAGGAAGCGGAGGGCCGGCCCTGAACCGCAAGGGAGAGGTGGTCGCGATTAACGCCGCGATCCTGCCAGAGTTCGGGGGCTCGAACATCGGGGTTCCGGTTTTGCACCTGAAAACCTTGCTGAGAGAAACTGTCAGCCAGTAATCAGTCGTTGGTCTGGAACGGCGATTTTTGAACAAGGAATACGACCACCAACGGAACGATCACAGAAATCAGGCCCACGGCGATCAACAGGTGCCCAAGTTGGCCGTAATCGGCAATCGATGTGACGACACCGGTTTCCGGGTCGGTTACCGCGCGCGACACCACGAAAATCTGGTTCAGGTATTTCGTTGCCAAACTGCTGGCCGACAATGCCATGTTGGTGAATGACGCCATGACGGCAAAGAAAGTTGCCTTCAGATGCACAGGAGCATTACGTGCGATCCAGGCCAGCATCGGAACCATCGCGATTTGACCCAGCGGAGATTCAACTGCGGTGTCGAGGACTGCGATGAACCTTGCGTCTACGATCCCGCCGGTATGCGCAGATGTCCATTCATGCACGCCGTAATACAGCGCTAGGTTGGGCAGGGCGAGGACCCCCGACGCGATGGTCAGAATGATGACGACCTGCGCAATCGAGCGGTTGGCCATAAATGGTCTCAGGACGATGAGCCCCACCAATGCAAGCAGGGACGTCAGAAGCGCCAGGATTGCCAGGAACTGCTCGTCAAACCCCAACTCGTCGATTTCGAACCAGGTCAACCCCGGCCCGGGCAGAGGAACCGCACGAAACACGAAAATGATTATCGCCGTACCAATCAGGGCCTTTGCCTGATTTGGGTTCAGTTCCTTCACCAAGCGTGACATCAGGTACAAGATCACACTCAGAGAGACTGCAAAAATAGTTTCCTGGGCGAGTTGGAAATTCGATGTTCCTAACACGATACTCAATACAACAAAGGCGAGACCGCCCAGCAGGATCGGCCATTTGACCTCGGTGGTTTCGTCATGGGTATGAGGGGGATGACCTTGGCGAAGACGTTGACGCTGTATCAAACCGTGCAAAACCACACCGCTGACGGACAGCAGTGGAATGACAAGCGCGATCAGGTAGACGTTGCCATACAATGCAAGGCGGTCTGATTTCTGCATGCCCTCGGTTCCCGAGAACACCCAGATATTGACCGCGGCAACGGCTGCAAAACCGGAGAAAATGGCGATCCTGCCCAGTGTTTGCATAGTTGTATGCTGTGCACGGGTTTCCTCGGGCGAAAACGGCTGCCCGTCGGGATTGATCTTTGGAACGGCTTCGACTGTCATCGCGTCGGCGACAACATCCTGAATGGCATAGCCGGAAGGCGCCAAGAGCAGGGCAATGATGTACCAATGTTCCAGCGGCATGACATCAGCCATATGTCCGGGAAAGGCTACAAGCCCGTACATAGTGAGCAGGGACAAGGTGATCAGGGTTGCCCCCAATAGGATCAGCAATGACTTCCACCGCCAAAACAGATCAACAATATGACCCAGCGGCATTTTCAGGATCCAGGGAAGCCCGGCCCAAAACGCCAGCCCGGCAACAAAGGATGCGGATAGGTTAAGGTAGTCCTTAAGAAAGAAGGCACCGACGACCGATGTCAAACCAGAAACACCGGCGGCAAAATAGACCATGAGCGGTGGCAGGTAGGACCATTGCATCTGTCGGGCCAGATCAACAAAGGTTCTATGCCACCATGCAGAAAGCCGCACTCTTGTAGAAGGCTGGTCAGTGGTCATGTTCACGTAAATCGCATCGCAGGATTTCCTTGACCTAATGACACAGGGTTACAGAAATGCGGACGCAAAAAGCAACAAACTGGTCACCACCCCAAAGAGGGGAACAACAAGCGGCACGCGGAACTGCGGTTCATCGGTTTCAGCCCGGGTCTTCAAAAGGATCAGTGACAGATTGACCAGCACAAAGACTCCCAGAACAATTTGCGACGTCCGCTCGGCCAGAATGGCGATTGGAAGCGTTTGGGTCAGCAACAGGATTATCGCCGTGACCATGATTGTCGCTACCGTTGGCGTCTGAGTGACCTGAGATACCTTAGCCAGAAACTTTGGCAAATGATCCCGATCCGCGAGCCCGTAAATCACGCGGGATGCCATGATCATCTGGATCAGAACACCATTGATCGTCGCAACGATGGCAATGGCTGAAAACCCCTGCTGGATAACATCGGGCGCGTCCGTAAAAATCAGGGCCAGCGGCGCGGCGGACGTCGAAAGGACATCGATCGGCACCACATACAGAACAGTCATGGACGTACCAAGATACAAGACCGTAGCCAGAATAAGCGTCAACAGGATCGCTTTCGGGATTGTTCCGGCGGGGTCTTTAACTTCTTCAGCGACATTCGCCATGTCCTCGAAACCCACAAAGGCGAAAAACGCCAGAAGCGAAGCGGCCAATATCCCTCTCCAGGCGTTTGGGTCCAGCCCGGGAACCATCTGGGTGAGCGCATAGCCCTGAGGCTCAGGAAGGGACAGGCCCCAACCAATAACGACGAGTAGCCCGCTGATTTCTATGATGGTAATGACTGCCGCCACCATTACCGACTGCGTGATCCCCCATAGGGCGATCAGCCCCATGACCAGAACTACACCGATTGTCAGACTTGAAATGCCTAAACCTGTAAGCGTTTGAAGGTACGACGCGGCCCCGATAGCCACGGCCGAGGCCGAGATGATGCCCGAGGCGGCCACGGCGAGACCGACCAGCACGGCCATCCAGCTTTTCTGAAACCCTGCTTCGACATAAGCGGCTTCACCCGCACTCACAGGATATCGGGTTGCCAGTTCTGCGTAGGACAGGGCAGTCAGCGCAACAACAAGCGCGGCAATCAGGAACGAAACAGCGGCAAATGGGCCCGCAATCCCGGCCGTCGCACCAACAAGCACGTATATTCCAGCGCCGACGGTTACCCCAAGCCCATAGAGCGTGAGCAGCGGGGTCGTCAGCGCCCGTCGCAGCTTTGGTGTATTTTGTTCAACGATGGACATCATCTATCCGCCAATTGGAATGCGTTGCGTGTCTTGGGTTGGCATTAAAGTTTCTCTGCTTGGTCCCGTTGCCTCGATCATATGAGTGACTGACGTGCGTTTGGTCCCGAGAAGCCAGAGCGTAGTCGGCAGAAGAGTGCGCCTCGCATTTGCCGCGCCCGTGGAGTGAAACCTTCGCGCCGTTGAAATACTGATCACCGGTAAATTTGCTTGGGGTCAGGCAGGTGAGCGTCGGGCCCGTTGATATATTCGTACTTCACTATGTGGTCGTATTGCGTGCCTTGATTCAGGTCAATGAAAGCGGATCGTCATACTGAATCGTAGAACGGTGCACCTTTCACACGCAATAAACTCGGGAACAAATCGCCGAACTTCCTGAGCCTTAGGGCATGCGGCCAAGCAAGGAGTCTCGGGTGACCAAATGGGTTGAAAGTTCCAAAGACTGGCCTGCAGAGTTCGTTTCGATCATCCGTATCAACTCCTGCGCAGCTTTTTGACCCATTTCACGGTGGGGCACGTGAACCGTTGTCAGGGCAGGGCTGACAATGCGCGCGATTTCGATGTCGTCAAAGCCGGTAATCGACACGTCTTCGGGCACTCGGAGCCCCATTTTTTGCGCCTGTCTCAATGCGCCGACAGCCAGAACATCGTTTCCGCACAAAACTGCGGTCGGCGGTGTGTCTCTCGCCATGAGATCCCTGAACGCCGTCGCGCCATTTTCGAATTCATAGGTGGTTTCGATCACCATAAGGTTATCCGGCTGCAAGCCGTGGTCAGCCATGGCGCTTTTTATCCCTGCGATCCTGAGCCGCGCCCGATCATTGCCCGAACTGATACCCGATATCGTCGCAAGACGCGTATGCCCCTGTCTGATGATCTGGTCTGCCAGCGCTTTCATGGCTTTGCGGTTGTCAAACCCAACTGACGGCACAGGTTTGTCCGGCAGAAAGGACCAGGCAACCAGCGCGGGCACTTTCCGTCTATCCAGGTAATCATAGATATCTGCGTCCCTGTCATGACCGATCAGCAACAGCCCGTCTGCACCCCGTGCAACCAATGTTCGGATCTGATCCTTTTCCGCTTCGGGCTCATAGGCTGAACTGGAGACCAGCAATGTGTAGCCACGCTGATGTATCGCTTCCTGAAACGCTTGCAACCCCCTTGCGAATATAGCGTTTTCCATGGTTGGGATGATGGCGCCAATGGTAAATGACCGCTTGGCCGCCATCACGCGGGCCGCGAAATTTGGCGTGTACCCCAATTCTTCAACCGTCGACAGGACACGCTTGCGCGTTGCTTCAACAACTTGCTGCGGGTTGTTCAGACACCGGGACACTGTCGCGGTCGAAACGCCCGCGGCCTTGGCAACGTCATCCAGTGTCGGAGCAGACCGATGTTTTGACATTCTCGAACTCTCAATTCTGGTTGGCTTAAGTTAATCGCATTTCTCAGATGATGAAAGGGTCAATGTAAGCGCTTGCAATAATGATGTAAGCGCTTACAAAGGTGTTGAGCCGATTCTGAAAAGGGAGTCCCGGAAATGGTCCTTGCTGCATCTATCGTCGTTTTCGCGATCTATTTCGCCAACGTTGCTTTGGGTGCTTTCTCAGGCCGCGCGTTTCTTGGCGACGTAGGAGAGATGTTGGTTCTGTTCGCGGCGTCGATTTTGTTCGTTGTCGCAATTCTGAAAAAGGAAGCTGACCGAAACGCAACGAACGGCAGCTGAACTTTAGCTTGGGAGGGCAATTCATGAACAACGACAAGATTGAACTGGCGTCAGCAGAGCGCCGCAACTTTCTGAAGCTGAGCGCAAGTGGCGCGTTCACAGCCGCATTGGTTGCCGGGGTTGGGGGTGTTTTGTGGTCTTCAGAGGCCGCCGCGCAAACCGCAAAAGAAGAGAGTGAGCGTGAGAAGGCCGCTGACCATGTTATGACGGTGGCGACAGCCTATGTGCTGGGCGCGTCGCGCAGCTATCCCATCATGCAGTTGGACCTGAAGGAAAACATCCAGAATGCCACCAACGGCAAGGTCTATGTCAAATTGGCCCCCGGTGGCCAGCTAGGCGCGGGCGGCGCGCTGGTGCAGAAAGTACAGGGTGGAACGATTCAGGCCGCGCAGCATTCTCTGTCGAATTTTGCACCTTTTGCGTCCACGGTCGACCTGATCAACATGCCGTATCTGTGCGGGTCGAACCAGCGCTTCACCAACCTTGTCCATTCAGACACGTGGAAAAGCGAAGTCCATCCCAAGGTCGAGGCGGCAGGCTTCAAAGCCTTGTTCTACGTGAATATCGATCCGCGTGTTGTCGCAGTCCGGCAGGGCGGCAATGCGGTCATAACCCCGGGAGATATGGGCGGGATCAAGTTCCGCGTTCCCGGATCGAAGATGCTGCAACAATACTATCGCATGGTCGGTGCCAACCCGACGCCTGTCGCATGGGGTGAAACGCCTTCGGCGATCAAGCAGGGTGTTGCCGACGCGCTCGACCCGTCGGTAGGGGCGCTGTATGTTTTCGGTTTCAAGGACATCCTCAGCCATGTGACCTTCACGCAGGCCGTTCCGGACAGTCAGGTTTATTCCTGTAATCTGGAGTGGTTCAACTCGATGCCTGCTGACGTGCAGGAAGGCATCATGTGGGGTGCCGAGATGACTGGTCATCAGAACCTGTCCAAGGTTCCGTCGGCCCGCGCCTATGCCATGGCCGAGTTGAACAAGGCTGGTGTTGAATTCCATTCGCTCAGCGATGATCAGCTGGCGGAATGGCAGGATGCCGGTGGGTATCAGCGTTCGGAATGGGATCCGTTCAAGACGGAACTGGCTGGTTCGATGGACAACTTTGAGAAGCTGGTCGAAGCGGCTGGTACGCAGGGTAAATATTACGTCCACGACGCCTAAGGTGAAACCCGTGGGCGCCTGCTGGCGTCCACGATTCTTGTACCGCGCGGCCAACAGCGGCCCGACAAGGCAGGTGCGGACCTGGCTGTTCCATCGCCGGAGGATCAGATGACCGTTCTTCAGAAAATTGACCGAAACGCCGAACGCTGGTTGCTGCTGGTGTTCTACGTGATGCTGGTGATCACTATGGCCATCGAGGTGCTGCGGCGTGAGATATTCGCCTATTCCTCGATTTGGGGCGAGGAAATCGTACGGTACTCCTTTATCTACCTGGCTTGGATTGGTGCGGCTGCCGCGGTGAAAGAGCGCGCTCATATCCGGATTGATGTGATCATGCACTATGTCGGACCACGCCCCAAAGCGCTGCTTTATATCTTCGGCGATCTGGTGATGTTCATGGTGGCGATCATCGCACTCTACTGGTCATATGAGGCGGTTCACGTTTCGGCCAAGTTTGGTTCCGTTACGGACGGTTTGCGGATTTCCAAGGTTTGGTTCCTGATGGCCGTGCCGACTGGATTTGCCCTGATGATCTGGCGACTGATCCAATCCCTGTTGCGCGATCTGAAATGCCTTCGCGACGGCACGCCCGTCTTCGAAGGCGACAAACTGTTTGACTGAGGAGAAACCGGATGCTTTGGAACTCCCTCAATCAAACCGTTGAACTGGGCTGGGATTTTTATCTGCCGGTGATCCTGTTTGTTGCCCTGATCGCCTTGGCCGTACCGGTTTGGGCGGCCATAGGAACGGCTGCGATCGTAATGCTGATCATGTCCGGAGACCTTCCTCTCAGCCTTGTCGGAGAGAGCCTGTTTACAGGCATTGACGCTTTTGCCCTGACTGCCGTGCCCTTGTTTATCCTGACCGGGGATGTTCTGGTACGGACGGGGTTGTCACGCAAGTTTCTGGATGTTGCCGAGGCTTTGACATGCTTCGCCAAGGGTGGTTTCGGATCGGCCACTGTGCTGGTCTGCGGAATGTTTGCGGCGATTTCGGGGTCGGATGCCGCCGGGGCTGCTGCGGTCGGCCGGATGACAATCAACCGGTTGGTGGAAAGCGGGTATCCGCGCCCCTACGCCTGTGCTCTGGTCGCGGCCGGTGCCTGCACCGGTATCCTGATACCGCCCTCGATCGCCTACATTATCATTGGCCTTGTGCTGGGTATCTCTGCATCGACGCTTTTTCTGGCCGCTCTGATCCCGGGTCTGGCTATCCTCGTGTCGATCCTGATCACCAACATCATCATGAACCGCCTTTATGCTTACGAAGGCGGCGGCATGATGACCATGGGGGAGTGGTTCGCCAATCTGGGCAAGGCGCTCAGGTCCGGCTGGTATGCCTTTATCGTACCGGGGATTATCTTTTATGGCATCTTCTCGGGGCGCCTGACACCGACTGAGGCTGGTGCCACGGCTGTTGTCGTCACCATCATCATGGGCTTCATCCTGCGTACGCTGACATTGGCAGATTTTCCGTCGATGCTGGTCAGCTCTGCAAAGGTGAACGGGGTGATCCTGCCGATCATCGCCTTTTCGGCACCGCTGGCCGAGGCGCTGGCGATCATGGGCGTTCCGCAAGGGTTTGTCACTTCGGTGACCTCGCTGACAGACGATCCGTATCTGCTGATCCTGCTGATGATCGGCATCCTGATCGCAGCGGGCTGCGTCATGGAGACGACACCGAATATCGTGATCCTGGCACCGATCCTGAAACCATTGGCTGACAATATCGGCATGAACGAGATCCAGTTCTGCATCATGATGATCACCGCACTGGGAGTGGGCTTTATCACCCCGCCGCTTGGGCTGAACCTGTTCGTCGTGTCTGGCATTACCGGTGAATCCATTCTGAAGATTGCCGCCCGAGCTGTGCCTTTCGTATTGACCATGCTGATCGTGGTGATCCTGATCGCCTACGTGCCAGCCGTGTCGACAACATTGTTACCTGAAATCTACCAATAGGACCTGCTGAACATGCCTCGCGAATATCTGAAAAAGGCAACTTTAACGGCTCAATCACACGCCTCAGAGGTGCATGATACGGTGAAGACCATTCTGACCGATATCGAGGCGGGCGGTGATGCAAAGGCAAGAGAATATGCCGCCAAGTTCGACAAGTACAAAGGGAATGTCTTGCTGACCCCGGCTGAGATTGAGGCCGCCTGTGCAAAAGTTTCTGAAAAGCTGAAGGCCGACATCCGTTTCGCCCACGACAACGTTCGGCGCTTTGCCGAGACGCAAAAAGCCACCGTTTCTGACGTCCAGACTGAGATCGTGCCGGGCTTCGTTGCTGGGCAGAAGGCAATTCCAGTGGATGCTGCGGGGTGTTACGTGCCGGGTGGGCGATACAGCCACATCGCCAGCGCAATTATGACAGTGACCACCGCCAAGGTTGCGGGATGTCGCCACATCACGGCCTGCTCGCCTCCGCGCCCTGGCGAAGGGGTTGCGCCTGCCATCGTTTATGCGGCCCATATCAGTGGGGCCGACAGCATTCTGGCTATGGGGGGCGTGCAGGGCGTTGCCGCCATGACCTACGGTCTGTTTGGTTTGCCACGCGCCAACATCCTTGTGGGCCCCGGCAATCAATTCGTAGCCGAAGCCAAGCGCATCCTTTACGGCAAGGTTGGTATCGACATGATCGCAGGTCCGACCGACAGTTTGATCCTTGCCGATCAGTCTGCCGATGCGCATGTCGTTGCCACCGATTTGGTCAGTCAGGCGGAGCACGGATACAACTCACCGGTCTGGCTGGTCACTGATGATCGTGGCCTTGCGCAAAAAGTGATGGAACTGGTGCCTGCGCTAATCGCCGATCTGCCGGAATTGAACCGCGAAAACGCCTCGGCCGCATGGCGCGATTATGCCGAGGTTATCGTCTGTTCCAACCGCGAAGAGATGGCCGCCTGTTCCGACGAATATGCACCTGAGCATCTGACGGTTCAGGCTGAGGATCTGGACTGGTGGCTGGAACGGCTGACCTGTTATGGATCGCTGTTTCTGGGCGAGGAAACCACCGTGTCATACGGTGATAAGGCGACCGGTACGAACCATGTTCTGCCAACATCGGGCGCGGCCAGCTATACTGGTGGGTTGAGTGTCCATAAGTACATGAAGATCGTTACTTGGCAGCGGGCCACGCGCGAAGGGTCGAAGCCCATTGCCGAAGCGACCGCGCGGATATCGCGGTTGGAAGGAATGGAAGGTCACGCCCGCGCCGCAGATGTGCGTCTTGCGAAGTATTTCCCGGACGAGCAGTTCGACTTGACCGCCGATGGATGACCCGCGCACTTTATTCGACCTGACAGGCCGGGTGGCGTGTATCACCGGTGCCAGCTCGGGGCTTGGGCGGCAAGTGGCTCGGACTCTTGCCGCTGCCGGTGCGCGTGTTGTCGGCGTAGCCCGGCGCAGCGAGGCATTGGCGCAGATGCAGGCCGAGATTGGCACGCGCGCTGCAGCGGTTGTTGCAGACGTTGCAGATCGCGATGGGGTGAATGCGCTGACGCAGGCCGTCGCTTCCAAGTTTGACCCCCCCGATATTCTAGTCCATGCGGCTGGGGTGAACACGCGTGAGGCTGCGGATGATGTTACTCCTGAGGGGTGGGATGCCACGCTTGCCCTAAACCTCAGCGCACCGTTCTTCCTCAGCCAGGCGATGGTTCCGGCGATGAAGGAAAAGGGGTGGGGGCGTATTGTCAATTTCGCCTCGCTGCAAACAACGCGCGCTTTTCCTGGTGGTATCGCCTATGGCGCATCCAAGGCGGGGATCGGGCAGTTGACACGCGCCATGGCCGAGGCCTGGTCGCCCTTTGGCATAACCGCCAACGCCATCGGGCCGGGGTTCTTCCCCACCGAACTGACGCAGGCCGTGTTCGACGACTCCAAGCGCGCAGAACGGAACGCCGAGCAAACCTGTATCGGACGCAATGGGCGGATGCAGGATATTGACGGGCCGATCTTGTTCTTATGCTCTCGGGCGTCTGACTATGTCACGGGGCAGGTTTTGATGGTTGACGGAGGGTTTACAGCCAAATGAAGGCTCTGGTTTACAAAGGTGTTGAACAAATGGTGTTCGACGATGTGCCGAATGCCGAACCGGGCGCATCGGAACACCTGATCCGGGTCGAGGCGGTTGGCATCTGCGGATCGGACATGCACGCTTATCTGGGCCATGATACACGTCGCCCAGCGCCTCTGATCCTCGGGCACGAGGCAGCCGGTGTCATCGCTGATGGTATCCGCGCTGGTGATCGGGTGACGATCAACCCGCTGGTAAGCTGTGGTCAATGCGATGCATGTCGGACGGGTCGCGAGAATCTGTGCCCGAACCGACAGATCATCTCGATGCCGCCGCGCGAAGGGGCGTTCGCGCAATATGTCTCGATGCCCGGCAGAAATCTTGTCGACGTGCCCGAGGATGTCTCTTTCGCCAAAGCTGCGCTGGCCGAACCTCTGGCGGTAAGCTGGCACGCAGTCAGATTGGGGATCGAGGCTCTGCATTCTGCGATGGACCGCCGCGCCTTGGTGATTGGCGGTGGGGCCATTGGCCTTGCGGCGGCCTTGGCCCTGCGGGCACAGGGCATTGAAGACGTTACAATCGCGGAACCAAACGCGTTGCGCCGGGCTTTTCTGGCGGAAATCGAAAGTTTTGCACTCGTGGATGCGCCCAATGGGTCTTTCCCGTTGGTCATTGATGCTGTCGGATATGCCGCGACACGGTCGGTCGCTTCGGCCATGGCCGCGCCGGGCGGCGTGATCGTGCATGTCGGATTGGGTGAAGATGCCGGAGGTCTGGACGTGCGTCGCATGACCTTGCAGGAAATTACCTTTATCGGATCCTACACCTACTCCGCGCAGGATTTCCGCGACACCGCTCAAGCGATCTTTGACGGCCGTCTTGGCGCCCTGAATTGGGTTGAAGAGCGTGCATTGGCCGATGGCGCCCAGGCGTTTCGCGATATCCGCTCTGGCTCCGTAGCCGCACCGAAGATTATCCTGAGACCCTGGGGATAAACCCGACAGAACTGGAGGCCACCATGTACAAGAAAATTCTGGTCCCGATGGCTTTGGATCACGGCATTTCACAACATACGCTGGAAGTCGCGCATGCCTTATCGGAAAACGGGGCCGAGATCATAGGCTTACATGTCTACGAAATGCCACAGGGATCGGTCAGCGCCTATCTGGACAAGTCCGCAGTGGCCGAAGGGTTCGAACGTGCGAGGGGGGCATTGTTGCAAAAGGTTGACGGGCTCGACGGTGTGAAAGCCGAAATCATTAAAGGGCACACCGCCCGCACCATTATTGACTACGCGACCAGCAACAATGTGGACTGCATTGTTATAGGTTCCCACAAACCGGACCTGAGCGACTATTTTTTGGGATCGACAGCGTCACGCGTCGTTCGTCATGCCCCCTGCGCTGTACACGTACACCGCAGAACCTGATTTCCTTCATCGCGCCATGCGCCCCAACAGGACCAACAGCCCGACCATGAACATAGACAAGAAGATAACCGACGATCTGGTGGCCAACGATATCTCGTTCGTCACCACCGTCCCCTGCAAGCAACTGGCAGGCGTCATCGCTGAAATCGACCAGCGAGAGGACATCCATCACATCCCGTCCAACAAGGAAGACGAGGGGATGGGCCTGTGCGCCGGAGCATGGATGGGCGGCAAGCGTCCCGCGATCATCATGCAAAACACCGCAATCGGTGTGACGATCAACACGCTGGCGACACTGATCCAGTATTATCGCATGCCTTTGCCCATGCTGATTTCCTATCGCGGAGAGCTGCGCGAACCGGTTGCCTGCCAGGTTGAAATGGCTGTGCATACAAAAGCGCTGTTGGCTCAGTTGAATATCCCGACTTATCACTTCCACCATCAGTCAGATGTTGAGGAACTCGACGCGATCCTCAAATACACCTTTATGTGCAACAAACCGGTCGCCATTCTGACCGATGCCAGTTTCTGGGGAGGCTATGGCGACCAATGATCCGTTCTGAAATTCTGAAAGAAATCGCTCCGATCCTGCGCGATCAGCTTGTTGTTTGTAACATCGGCATTCCAAGTCAGGAACTGCATGCCATCGACGACCAGCCCACCAATTTCTACATGCTGGGCACGATGGGGCTGGCCTCATCCATCGGTCTGGGTCTGGCCTTGTCGCAGCCCAAGCCTGTTATCGTGATCGATGGGGATGGGTCGGTCCTGACCAATCTGGGTACTTTGCCGACCATCGCCAATAACGTGGCGGACAACTATATCCTGTTGATCGTCGACAATGGGTCGTACGGGTCCACTGGGGATCAGCCGACATATGCGGGGCAGAAGACCTCTCTGGCGAAAATGGCGGAAGCCGCAGGATGCGAGCGCGTAATCGAATGTCAGGCAGAAGATACCGGCCGCGTGCTGCAAGAAGCGCTGGATTCGAAACAGATGACCATCATCGTGGCCAAGTGTGAAAGCGGAAATGCCAAGATGCCGGTTATCACGATGGATCCGGTGGTGATCCGCGACCGGTTCATGAAGGCCGTACAGGCCTGATGCTATCCAGCGCTATCCACAGTTCCGAAGACGCGCGCCGCCTGGCCCGGCGGCGCCTGCCGTGGATGGTGTTTGACTATATCGATGGGTCTGCCGGGGCCGAGGTTGGCGCAACCCGAAACAGGGCTGCACTGGATGCGCAGATCCTTCGTCCACGGATTCTGAAAGACGTCAGTGAAAGGTCGCTTGCTTGTTCCGTCTTTGGCAGGTCGACCCAGCGCCCGTTTGGCATCGCACCGATGGGTATGTGCAACCTGTCGGCCCCCGGTGCAGACCTGATGCTGGCACGTCTTGCGGCGCGGTACGAGGTGCCGCTTGGGGTATCAACCGTCGCATCGACTCCGATGGAAGACCTGATTCTCGAGGCAGAAGGACATGCCTGGTTTCAACTGTATTTCAGCGGTGATGGCAGTGGTACATTCAAGCTGGTCGAGCGCGCAAAGTCAGCGGGGTACGAAACACTGGTGCTGACGGTGGACGTGCCCGAAGTGGGGCGTCGCCCGCGTGAATTGCGCCATGGGTTCAGGATGCCGTTCAAAATGGGCCTGAAACAGGTGCTTGATTTTGCGCTTCATCCGCGGTGGTCGCTGTCCACGCTGCTGCGGGGCAAGCCCGGTATGGCGAATTTCCTGATGGGCGGATATGATTTTGATCGTCGGGAAAGCCGGGCCAAGGCGACTTGGGAGACTTTGGCCCGTCTGCGCGAACAGTGGGCCGGGAAGCTGGTGGTCAAAGGCGTTCTGGATGCTGAAGACGCGTTGCGCCTCAAGTCGGCAGGTGTCGATGCCATTCAGGTCTCAAGCCACGGAGGGCGCCAGTTGGACAGTGCGCCAGCGCCGATTGCCGTATTGCCGGAAATTCGGAACGCCGTCGGTCCGGATTATCCGCTGTTTTACGACAGCGGTTTGCGCTCGGGCGAGGATGTTTTGAAAGCCTTGGCAAACGGGGCAGATTTTGCCTTCTTCGGCCGCATCCTGCAATTTGCAATCGCGGCAGAAGGGGAAGAAGGGCTTGAGCAGCTGTGGTCTGTGCTGAGTGATGAAATGAGTATTGCCATGGCGCAGATGGGCGTTTCGTCGCTGGACGAGGTGCGACGCGCAACCTGAACCAAATATGGAGAACGACCCGAGGCGTACCTTCGAGTCGTTCCTATGCTGGTTTAACCGCGGCGTCTGCGGCGGCGTCCACCGCCTGTTTCGCTTTCTCCGCCTGTGTTGAAGCTTGGATTGGGCAACGTGACAACCTGCGCCAGTTCCGGGAACGGATCGGTCTTGTGCGGGATCGCGTTGGCGGCCACGAAATGATCTTGGAACTTCGGCTCAATTGCGGTTTCGATCTTGGTGATCTCGCGCACGACGCGTTCGATTTCAGCGCGTGATCCGATATTGCACAGCGCAATCCGCGCGCCTGTACCAGCGGCGTTACCCGCGCTGGTGACCTTGTCCAGCGGAGCATCAGGGATCATGCCCAGAACCATTGCGTGCTTGGTTGAAATATGGGCGCCAAAGGCACCGGCCAGAACCACTCGATCCACCTTGTCGACTTCCATCTCGTCCATCAGCAGACGCGCACCGGCATAAAGCGCGGATTTGGCCAGTTGGATGGCGCGGATGTCGCCTTGCGTGACAGTGATGCGGGGGCCACCTTCGGCGCTGGCATCGTGAATCAGGTAAGCGTGAGTGCGGCCTTCGGGGATGCAGCGGGCCGTTCCAGTCTGCTCGGCCGATCCGATCAGGCCGCTTTCATCCAGAAGGCCGGCCATACGCATCTCGGCCACAGCTTCGATAATGCCCGAGCCGCAGATACCGGTGATACCAGTGGTGGCGACATCAAGGTCAAAGCCGTCTTCGTCCGACCATTTCTCGGACCCAATGATGCGAAAGCGGGGTTCCTTGGTGAGGGGATCGATTTCGATCCGCTCGATCGCGCCGGGTGCTGCGCGCTGGCCAGAACTGATCTGAGCGCCTTCAAACGCAGGCCCGGTGGGTGAGGAACAGGCCAGAACTCGGCTGGTGTTGCCCAGCAGGATTTCGGCATTGGTGCCCACATCGACGATCAGAACCAAATCCTCGGAAATACCGGGTTCCTCGGACAGGGCAACCGCCGCACAATCCGCGCCTACATGGCCCGCGATGCAAGGTAGGATATAGACCTGCGCGCGAGGGTTCATGTTGGTCAGTTCCATCTCGCGTGCGGGCAGGGACATCGACTCGGACGATGCCAAGGCAAAAGGCGCCTGACCCAGCTCCACCGGGTCCAGACCCAGAAGCAGATGGTGCATGACCGGGTTGCAGACAAACACCGTTTCCACGATCAGCGCGGTGTCAATGCCGGCTTCTTCAGCGATTGAGGTGGTCAGATCATTGATCGCCTCGCGCACGGCTTTTGTCATTTCCTGATCCCCGCCGGGGTTCATCATGGAATATGAAACACGGCTCATCAGGTCTTCGCCAAAGCGGATTTGCGGGTTCATCAGGCCCGATGAGGCCTTGACCTCGCCGGTTTCCAAGTCGGTCAGGTGAGCCGCAATCGTAGTTGAGCCAAGGTCGATGGCCAGCCCATACAGCCCGCCTTCGTGCAAGCCGGGCCAGATTTCGACAATGCGTGCGACGCTGTCCTTGTGACCTTTGTGAACGGCCACAGTGACTTCCCATTTGCCTTTGCGCAGAACCGGTTGCAACTTGGACAAAAGTGACAGGTCCGCCGTGACCGCGTCAATATTCCACTGTTCGCGCAGCGCGCGTTCAAGGCGCTCCAGATCACCGGTTGGCGAATGCATGTCGGGTTCTTCGACCACCACGAAATACAGACGAGTTGCCGGATCCATGGTGATGGCGCGTGCGGTGGCGGCTTTGCGAACGACCTGACGATGTACCTGGCTTTCCGGCGGCACGTCGATCACGACATCGCCCTGAACCGAGGCCTGACAGCCCAGACGACGACCTGGTTTCAGGCCACGCTTGTCGTCATATCGCTGCTCGACCGCGTTCCATTCGCTCAGCGCATCCTGGGCCACCGTGACGCCGTGCTTGGGAAACTCGCCATAGCTTGGGGTGATCTGACACTTTGAACAGATACCACGGCCCCCGCAGACCGAATCCAGATCCACTCCCAATTGGCGGGCTGCGGTCAGAATTGGCGTGCCGACAGGAAAATGCCCGCGTTTGCCGGACGGGGTAAAGACGACAAGTGGGTCGGTGGTCATGAGTGACATGCCTTTTTGTGTTCGCGCGTTTTCCCGGCAAGATATGGGTTTGAGCGCAAAGGGAAAGGGCCAACAGCGGCACGATTTGCGCGGCATGCGTCGTTTTCTTTGGCTGTATAGGCAACTGGAGCCACAGAGTTGCCCCCAAGGGCTTTTCCTTTGGTTCAATCCATGCAATAGGGTCACCGCCAAACGGGCTTTTGCATGGGGTATTCAGATGCAGATTCGTGAGGCACTCACCTTTGACGACGTTCTTCTGGTTCCGGCCGCATCTTCAGTGCTGCCGGCAACAGCGGACACAACCACGCGTGTCACGCGTGAGATTACCATGAACATCCCGCTGCTGAGCTCGGCCATGGACACGGTAACCGAGGCGCGCATGGCCATTGCCATGGCACAGGCAGGCGGTATTGGGGTCATCCACAAGAACCTTTCCGTAGAAGAGCAGTCTCGCGAGGTTCGCCGCGTCAAACGGTTCGAGTCGGGTATCGTCTATAGCCCTGTTACCTTGCGCGCGGATCAAACCCTGGCCGATGCGAAGGCTCTGGTCGAGCGCTATAATTTCACCGGTTTCCCGGTAGTTGACGCGGATGGCCGCGTGGTTGGTATCGTAACCAACCGGGATATGCGCTTTGCCAATTCCGACGACACGCCGATCAAGGCGATGATGACCTCGGAAAACCTGGCAATGCTGAAAGAACCCGCCGATCTGGAAGAAGCCAAAAGCCTGATGCGGGCCCGTCGTATCGAAAAGCTGCTGGTGGTCGACGGCACGGGAAAACTGACAGGTCTGCTAACGCTGAAAGACACCGAACAGGCGGTTCTGAATCCAACTGCGTGCAAAGACCGGCTTGGCCGCCTGCGAGTGGCTGCCGCGACTTCGGTTGGGGACGCGGGTTTTGAGCGGTCCGAGCAGCTGGTGGCTTCGGGCGTGGATATCATCGTCGTCGATACGGCGCATGGTCACTCTCAGGGGGTGCTGGATGCGGTCAGACGGGTCAAGACTCTGTCGAACGAGGTTCAGATCATTGCCGGAAACGTGGCTACAGGCGAGGCGACCAAGGCGCTGATCGACGCGGGTGCTGACGCCATCAAGGTGGGCATTGGCCCCGGCTCGATCTGTACAACTCGCATGGTGGCGGGCGTTGGTGTCCCTCAGCTGACCGCGATCAGTGATTGTGCGGCTGCGGCGGGGGATGTTCCAGTCATTGCGGATGGTGGCATCAAGTTCTCGGGCGATTTTGCCAAGGCAATTGCGGCCGGCGCGTCTTGCGCCATGGTCGGTTCGATGATCGCGGGCACAGATGAAAGCCCGGGTGAGGTCATTTTGTATCAGGGCCGGTCGTTCAAATCCTATCGCGGTATGGGCAGTCTTGGTGCGATGGCGCGCGGATCGGCGGATCGGTATTTCCAGAAGGACGCGGCAAATGACAAGCTGGTACCCGAAGGGATCGAAGGGCAGGTTCCTTACAAAGGATCAGCCAGCGCAGTGATCCACCAGCTTGTTGGTGGTTTGCGCGCTGCGATGGGATACACCGGCTGCGCGACTGTCGAAGAGATGCGCAGAAACTGCCAATTCGTAAAGATCACGGGCGCAGGTCTGAAAGAGAGCCACGTACACGATGTTCAGATCACACGTGAAAGCCCGAACTACCGGCTGATGTAAGCCGTTGCGCATGACATACGGCACCCATGCACGGGGTGCCGTAGTGATTTTGAATTGGCCTGTCACGGCCTGTTTTAGCCAAGGTAATCCGTGATGACACCTGCTGCCCGCGTTCAGGCCTCGATTGAAGTTCTGGATGAAATTCTCGCCGGGGCCCCGGTTGAAAAGGCGCTGACCGGCTGGGCACGGCGCAGCAGGTTTGCGGGTTCCAAGGATCGGGCAGCTATTCGCGATCATGTGTTTGATGCTTTGCGGTGCAAACGCTCGTTTGCTGCGTTGGGTGGTTCCGGAACTGGCCGCGGCCTGATGATCGGCGCAATTCGCGCATCGGGTGAAGATCCGGTTGAGTTGTTTACCGGCGACCGCCACGCGCCGGAAGCCCTTCAAAATGACGAAATATCAAGAGCTTTTGCATCCGACGCCGAGAGATATGATCTTCCCGACTGGCTGTGGCCACGGTTCGTTGCATCCTTGAACGATGCCGCCGTGCCATGCGCATTGGCATTGCAAGAGCGCGCCCCGGTTTTTCTGCGGGTCAATATGTTAAAAGCGGATGTAACCCGGGCGATTGATGCTTTGGCGACCGACGGCATTTCAGCCCGTCCAACGCCGTTATGCGAGACTGCTCTGGAGGTGACAGAAGGGGCGCGTCAGATCGCGCAAAGTCAGGCTTACGCTCAGGGTTTGGTCGAGCTTCAGGATGCGGCAAGTCAGGCTGTCGTTGCTGCCTTGGATCTGCGCCCTGGAATGCGCGTTTTGGACTACTGCGCCGGAGGCGGTGGCAAGTCGCTTGCGATTGCGGCCTACAAGGGTGTCGAAGTGTACGCTCATGATGTAAACGCACGCCGAATGAAGGATGTTCCGGCGCGGGCAGAACGGGCAGGGGCCAGAATAACCATCCTGAACAACACAGAGCTTGCCAATCACGGGCCTTTTGACGTCATTTTGGCCGACGCCCCGTGTTCCGGCAGCGGTTCGTGGCGGCGCGCGCCAGCAGGTAAATGGGCATTGACTGAAGAACGTTTGCAAGATCTCACGCTCATCCAAGCTGACATTCTTGCACAAATCACGCCGTTCGTCCAAGCAGGTGGAGTGCTGGCATATGCGACATGCTCGGTTCTTGCGGACGAGAACGATGCGGTTGTCGACAGGTTTCTGGCGCAACATGCGGGCTGGCGCGAAACCTTCCGGCACGCATGGCAGGTAACGCGCGGGTCCGACGGATTCTTTACGTCACACTTGACGCGCTGATCTTTCAGTAAATACAACCTTGGGTAGCTGAATTGTTTTTTAGCGCCGTTAGGCGAGTGTTAACCAATTCTACCTGTTATTACCGCAAAACCTGTGCCCGAGCCGTTTATGCCTGACACCACTGAGTTCTTTCCAGCCCCTTCAGCCGCCAATACTCCATCGGTGTTTCGGATCGGGTCGTTGGTGTTTCTAGCGCTGTTGATCAGCCTGGCACCTGCGGTTGGATTTATGCCGTCGGACTGGACAAAAGGATTGCTGGCAACAGGCATCTCCCTGTTGGGTGTGGCGCTTTTGTTTGGGATCAAGGGGGCGATTACAAACAGGCATTTGCATCAGATATCGGCCCTTTTGGCCGCTTTCGCAGAGCGCGAGGATGCTCCGGTTGTGATCTCGAACAGCTATGGTGACATATTGGCCGCGAACGTCCTGGCGGAGAAAAAGTTGGGGGCCGTACGGGGCGAAACCCTGGCCCGCTGTTTACGCTCCAAGTTTGCCAATCCATCGGCGATCTTACTGAGCCTGCAATCACGTGCGCAAGCCGCGAGACGCGCCCAGAGCGAGTTTCCCGGTGGCGGCCGGTCCATTTCAGTTTCCGTGCATCGATTGAGGCCGGGGCTGTTCTGCTGGAGCTTTAACTACGTTCAACAGGATAGTTGGCAAACCCTTGGCTTGCCGGTTGTAACCATTGGACGCGCAGGTGATGTATTGCGCGTCAATGCCACGGCCGAGCGTTTGTTTGGTGCGCACCCTGCCGGAGTGCAGGATATTTTCAGCGAAGCAGAACCGCGGATTGGAGCTGTCAACGCGGTCAGGACCCGCGATGGTCATATTCTGGCAGCCGTGTCCGAACTTTCTCAATCCGGGTCGGAACGAAGCCTTTGTTTGTTACCGGTTACGCAGATGCCCGCACAGGATGCGGTCATGTCTTTCTCCGACCTTCCGGTTCCAATTCTCAGGCTTTCCGTGGACGGCATCATCCTGGACAGTAATCGGCTGGCGGCGAAACTGTTGGGAAAGAAGCAGCTTGAAGGCTGTAATATCAGCGACATCATGCGGGGCATGAGTGGCCCTGTGCTGGAATGGTTGAAACGGACCGAAGCGCAAGAAGAAACGCAGCGATCAGAGTTCTTGCAGTTCATCAGAGACGACAAGGAAATCTTTGTTCAAGTCACCCTGAGCCGCGTGTTTGTCGACGGAAAGATATACCTGATCGCGGTTCTGAACGATGCGACTGAACTGAAGACGCTGGAAGCTCAATTCGTTCAGGGCCAGAAGATGCAGGCCGTAGGGCAATTGGCCGGAGGTGTAGCACATGATTTCAACAACCTGCTGACAGCCATTTCGGGTCACTGCGATCTGCTGCTGCTGCGCCATGACCAGAATGACCCGGATTACGGGGATTTGGTGCAGATCAATCAGAATGCCAACCGGGCCGCCGCGTTGGTCAGTCAGCTTTTGGCGTTTTCGCGGAAACAGACCCTCAGGCCCGAAGTGTTGGATCTGCGTGACACGATCTCGGACCTTATTCACCTGCTGAACCGTTTGGTTGGCGAAAAGGTGCAATTAACGCTGAGCCACGATCCGGTGCTCAAACCCGTGCGGGCGGACAAGCGCCAACTCGAGCAGGTGCTGATGAATCTTGTCGTTAATGCGCGGGATGCCATGCCGGACGGGGGCGAAATTCGCATCGAAACCAGCGTGTTGACCCTTTCGCAACCTCTGATGCGGGACAGGGCAACCGTGCAACCGGGCGACTATGTGACAGTCAAGGTTGTAGATGGCGGCGTTGGTATACCGACAGACAAGCTGCAGAAGATTTTCGAACCCTTCTACACGACGAAACGAACTGGTGAAGGCACCGGGTTGGGGTTGTCAACGGCATACGGGATCGTCAAGCAGACCGGCGGCTTCATCTTTGTCGACAGTGCTATTGGACGGGGTACCGAGTTCACGGTTTTCCTTCCGGTTTGTGAGACAGCGACCGAAGTCGAAGCCGAGTTGCCAGCCCAGCCCGAATCTCAGAGTGCCAGGCAGGGTGAGGGCGTGGTGCTGCTGGTCGAGGATGAGGCGCCTGTTCGTGCTTTTGCAACGCGCGCCCTGCGGCTGAAGGGTTACACCGTGCTCGAGGCGGACTCGGCGGAAGAGGCGCTTCGACTGCTTGAAGATCCCGCGTTAAGTGTTGATGTATTCGTCACTGATGTAGTCATGCCGGGAATGGACGGGCCGACCTGGGTGCGCAAGGCCAGGGAGACGCGCCCGGACGCGCGTGTGATCTTCGTGTCCGGGTATACCGAAGGCGTTTTCGGCGATACGGGTCCGGATATTGCCAACTCAACCTTTCTGCCCAAGCCGTTTTCCCTTAACCAACTGACTGAGGCCGTGTTTCAACAACTCAACTGATGAATCACAATGCGGCTTTGTGCAGCGCAAATTCTTCCGGGAAGGCACTACGAAACTTCTGCTCGGTGGCTGGTGACAGATGTAAATCTCCCTGAGGCGAAACGTTTTCGCGCTTCAGATCGATCTGCATGTCCAGCCGTGATTGCAGAAAACCCAACACCTTGTCCTGATGTTCGTATTTGAAGATATGATGAGCGCCAGCGCTGTCGTTGCGGGTACGGAAGAATTGCGCCTGGCTGCCGACATTGGCAAACTCTGGACGTGTGTCCTGCAAATAGGCTTGCACGAACGCGTCAAAACTCATGTCACGTGTCGAGCGTAGTTGACCTATCAAGTCTTCGCGACTGCGGAACCGGTACCAGCTGCCCAGCCAATCCAACGGCTCGCGCACAACGGCCATAATTTCCATCTCGGTATCAAACAGTTTTCGAAACATGGTCTGGAAAAACCGGTCATACCGACGCACCGAGGCGTGTTTCAGCTCTGGTGGATGTGAAACGATGAGATCTGCTCGGTCACGCAACGCCGTATGATAAGCCGTGCTTCCGGTCTTGGGGACAGAAAGAAAAGCCAGTCGTTCTTTATAAAAAACAAGCATTTACCGATCCGAAAAATTGCCATGTTACTTGTGCAGATTGTCGTAAACGACTCTTTAACACAATTGCAGAAGACTGATTTCTGTAAGTTTTGGTTGAAATGTTCTCTTTTTGATCTCATAAGGAACAAGAGGCGAACAAAGCAGCGATTGCCGCCCGATTAAGGGTGTGACAAAAGGGAAGGCGACAGGACAATGGCGGATCTTCTGACTATGAGCGACAAGAAAAACGCAGACAAGCAAAAGGCGCTCGACAGTGCGCTGGCCCAGATCGAACGGCAGTTCGGCAAGGGATCGATCATGAAACTGGGCGAAGATGCCCGGCAGGACATCGAGGCGAGCTCGACCGGGTCGCTGGGTCTGGATATCGCGCTGGGTATCGGCGGACTGCCGATGGGGCGTATTGTTGAGATTTACGGGCCTGAGAGCTCGGGCAAAACCACTTTGACCCTTCATTGTATAGCTGAGCAGCAAAAGCGGGGTGGAGTTTGCGCGTTCGTGGATGCGGAACACGCTCTGGACCCGCAATATGCCCGCAAGCTGGGTGTTGATCTGGATGAGCTTCTGATCTCGCAGCCCGATACCGGTGAGCAGGCGCTTGAAATCACGGATACTCTGGTGCGCTCGGGCGCGGTCAATATGGTTGTTGTCGACTCGGTCGCTGCCCTGACGCCGAAATCGGAACTCGAAGGGGACATGGGCGACAGCAGTGTCGGTGTGCAGGCCCGACTGATGAGCCAGGCGATGCGCAAACTGACAGGCTCGATCAGCCGCTCGAACTGCATGGTCATCTTCATCAACCAGATCCGGATGAAGATCGGCGTAATGTTCGGCAGTCCGGAAACCACAACCGGTGGCAACGCGCTGAAATTCTATAGCTCGGTTCGGCTGGATATCCGCCGGATTGGCGCGATCAAGGACCGGGATGAGGTGGTCGGGAACCAGACCCGCGTAAAAGTTGTGAAGAACAAGGTGGCCCCGCCGTTCAAGCAGGTCGAGTTCGACATCATGTATGGCGAAGGCATCTCGAAGATGGGCGAATTGCTGGATTTGGGTGTCAAAGCCGGTGTTGTCGAAAAGTCCGGGTCTTGGTTCAGCTATGGTGATGAGCGGATCGGGCAGGGGCGTGAGAACGCCAAACAATACCTACGGGAAAACAGCCGGGTGGCGTTGGATATCGAAGACAAGATCCGCGCGGCGCATGGGCTGGAATTCGACTTGTCGCCAGGGTTTGCCGAGGATGACGATATTCTGGAGGCCTGATGCCCTGAGGCGGGTGATCCGTAGCCTCTGCGTAAAGACTGCAACAGTTGTAACAAGGCGGCCTGATCGGGTCGCCTTGTTTCGTTCCAGAGTGCCTCTGCTGTGGACACTCACTTGACGGGGGGCTAAACCAACGGAGACCAAGATATATGTGCGCCGAGAGAGCCCTATGCCAACCCTGAACGACATCCGATCGACTTTTCTGAACTACTTTGAAAAACAAGGGCATGAGGTCGTCGCGTCCAGCCCGCTGGTGCCGCGCAATGACCCGACGTTGATGTTCGTGAACTCAGGCATGGTGCAGTTCAAGAACTTGTTTACCGGTCTGGAAACCCGCGATTACAAACGCGCCACCACGGCCCAGAAATGTGTGCGGGCGGGCGGCAAGCACAACGACCTCGACAATGTTGGCTATACGGCGCGTCACCACACGTTTTTTGAGATGCTGGGGAACTTCTCATTCGGGGATTACTTCAAACATGAAGCGATCCCTTTTGCATGGGAGCTGATCACCAGGGAATTCGGTATCGACAAGACCCGCCTGTTGACCACGGTCTACCATACCGACGATGAAGCCTTTGAAATCTGGAAGAAGGTCGGTGTGCCCGAGGACCGGATCATCCGCATCGCCACCAATGATAATTTCTGGCAGATGGGTCCGACCGGACCTTGCGGTCCGTGCACTGAGATTTTCTATGATCACGGCGATCACATCTGGGGTGGCCCTCCAGGATCACCCGAGGAAGATGGCGACCGGTTCATCGAAATCTGGAACGTCGTTTTCATGCAGAACGAGCAGTTCGAAGATGGCTCGATGGTCGAGCTTGACATGCAGTCCATCGACACCGGTATGGGGCTCGAACGGATTGGGGCGCTGTTGCAGGGCAGCCATGACAATTATGACACCGACCTGTTCAAGACCCTGATCGAGGCTTCGGCGGATGCGACCGGTGTCGATCCCTATGGCGACCAGAACGTGCATCACAGGGTGATCGCGGATCACCTGCGTTCGACCTCGTTCCTGATTGCAGACGGTGTGATGCCCAGCAATGACGGTCGCGGATACGTTCTGCGCCGGATCATGCGCCGCGCCATGCGCCATGCGCACCTGCTGGGCGCCAAGGATCCTGTCATGCATCGCCTGGTGCCTACGCTGGTGCAGCAGATGGGCGGGCATTATTCTGAACTGAAACAGGCGCAACCGCTTATCGAAGAGACGCTGCTGCTGGAAGAAACCCGGTTCAAGCAGACACTGGACCGTGGTCTGAAGTTGCTGGATGATGAGGTTTCGGGGCTTTCCGAGGGGGCACCCCTGTCAGGTGAAGCGGCCTTTAAGCTTTACGACACTTATGGCTTCCCACTGGATCTTACGCAGGATGCGCTGCGTGAAAAGGGCCTGAGCGTCGACACGGACGGTTTTGATACCGCGATGGCCGAACAAAAGGCCAAGGCACGTGCCGCATGGGCCGGGTCAGGTGAAGCGGCGGATCAGGTCGTATGGTTCGATGTGCTGGATACCGCCGGTGCGACGGATTTCCTGGGCTATGATACCGAGAAAGCCGAAGCGCAGGTTGTCGCCCTGGTTGTTGATGGTGCACTGGTCGACAAGATCGACGCGGGCAACAGCGGTTGGGTCGTCGTGAACCAGACCCCGTTCTACGGAGAGGCCGGCGGTCAGGTCGGCGATACTGGCGCGTTGCGTAGGCTGGAGGATCGCGATCACCTGAGCCGCGTGGAGGACACAAGGAAGTTTGCCGACGGCAAGGTTTATGCACATAAGGTGGCGGTACAAAGCGGAGTTGTTCGCAAAGGCGACGCGGTAGAGCTTGAGGTTGATCATGCCCGCCGTTCCGCCATTCGCGCCAATCACTCGGCCACGCACCTGCTGCATGAAGCATTGCGCGAAACGCTGGGTGATCACGTGGCGCAGCGCGGTTCGCTGAACGCGGCGGATCGCCTGCGGTTCGACTTCAGTCATTCCAAAGCGCTGAGCCTGAAGGAAATCCAAAAAGTCGAATGTGAGGTGAACGATTTCATCCGCCAGAATTCGACTGTTGAAACCCGGGTCATGACACCCGACGACGCGCGCGCATTGGGTGCCCAGGCCCTGTTCGGCGAGAAATATGGTGACGAGGTTCGTGTTGTCTCTATGGGCAAGGCGCCAACAGGAAAAGGTCATGACGGAGATACGTGGTCGATAGAACTCTGTGGCGGCACACATGTGCGCCAGACAGGTGATATCGGCACCTTTGTTGTGTTGGGTGACAGCGCCAGCAGTGCTGGTGTGCGCCGGATCGAAGCGCTGACCGGCGATGAAGCCTTCCGCTATCTTTCGGCGCAAGATCAACGTCTGGCTCAGGTCGCATCGGAACTGAAAGCGCAACCGGACGACGTGGTGGCGCGCGTGAAAAGCCTTCTGGACGAACGCAAGGCCTTGCAGAACGAAGTGGCTCAGTTGCGCCGGGATCTGGCTATGGCTGGCGGGGCCGGTCAGGGCGGTGGTGCCGAGGCGCGGGATGTGAATGGCGTGAAATTCCTGGCGCAAGCCCTCAGCGGTGTTTCAGGCAAGGACCTTCCTGCGTTGATTGACGAACACAAAAGCCGACTTGGATCGGGTGCGGTGCTGCTGATTGCGGATACGGGCGGCAAGGCGGCCGTTGCGGCAGGTGTGACAGAAGACCTGACCGGACGGATTTCGGCGGTGGATCTTGTAAAAGCGGCCGTGATCGAGTTGGGCGGAAAAGGCGGCGGCGGCCGTCCTGACATGGCCCAGGGCGGTGGCAAGGATGCATCAAATGCAGATGCGGCAATCAAGGCCGCACAACAGGTTTTGGGAGGATAATATGCCTGCTCTTTGGATTGCGCATGTCACGGTGACAGACGCCGAGGCTTACGGCAAATACGCCGAACTGGCCGGACCGGCCATCGCCAAGCACGGGGGCGAGTTTATCGCCCGTGCTGCGCGATACGTTCAGCTGGAAGGCAAGGAACGTCCACGAAACGTAGTGGCGCGCTTCCCGTCGCTGGAGGTTGCGGTTGAATGCTATCACTCGGATGAGTACCAGCAAGCCCTGAATCACGCGCGCGGCGCAAGCGAGCGTGAACTGATTGTGGTAGAAATCACCGAGTGACATTTGGGCCTTGCTTCCAAGGCACTGATAATTTCAAGAAAACCGGCAGTGGATAAGCAAGATTCGGCTTATGTCATGTTTGGTTGATGCCGATCAGCCCGCGATAGCGGGCTGTTTTTTATATAATTGTTAGGTTTCAATATCTTATCTTCCGGTTCTCACGTTCTACCGAATGGTTCCTGACCAAATTGTGGCCGCGCCAACAAAATTCTTACGTAAAATTGTCAGATTCCCGGACGAATTTTTGCCCTGTTTCGCTTGCAGGTTCTCAAAAGATTGCGCGTAACACCTGATCACAGATAGTTTCAAGAAACAGAATGTGGTGCAGTTGGACATGCAATCGCTCGAAGAACATCGGATCGGGGACCTCGCATGATTTCATTAACGAATTTACCCAAGAGGTGTGTTGCCGTGCTTGCATCGGTTGCGTCGCGCGCATTGGGCATCTGCACCGTGTGTATCGGCGTCATAGCGTCCGCACCTGTCGCGCAGGCATCCGACGGCGTTTTTATCCCTACCGTTGCGTCTTCGCCTCCGCCTTCAGGTGCAATCAACCTATGCAACCAATATAACTGGGCTTGCACTGCGAAACGTTCGGTGACGTTGTCCAGCCACCAAGAGCTGACGGTGGTAAATCAAGTGAATCGTCGCGTGAATGCGTCGACCCGGGAAGTTACGGATCAGTCTCAGTACAAAACGCGTGAGCGATGGGCATTGCCAACACCCAGAGGCGGTGATTGTGAAGACTTTGCATTGTTGAAGAAAAGAGATCTGATCCATGCGGGGGTTGATCCAAGTAAGCTTTTGATTGCAACCGTACTGGACACACGCCGGACACCTCATGCGGTTCTGGTTTACCGCTCGGCGCAGGGCGACCTGATCTTGGACAATCTCACAAACCGGATCAAGCCCTGGACAGCTACGCGCTATCTGTTCCTGCGCATGCAAGACCCGAAGCGGCCCAGTCAATGGGTTGGCGTTTACGGGCGCAGCTGATCTCAGCGGAATCTTCGACATACACAAATTCCTGCCCTTAGACGCAGATTTGATCTGCGCCCAAGAGTGTAGTCTTTGACCTGACGTTTGGACGGATTAATCCGAACGTTTTGCGTATCGACGTATTCTAGCCCCGAAGCCTTGACCAGCAAAGCTTCTGCTGTCGAATACGCTCCGCTTTCCTAGGCCCGGTTCGCTGATACTCGATTTCGTCTCTATCGGTCTTCTTCGTGCTCTTCGCCACCGGGTTCTTCGCCACCGTGCTCTTCGCCACCGGGCTCTTCGCCACCGGGCTCTTCGCCACCGGGCTCTTCGCCACCGGGTTCTTCGCCACCGGGCTCTTCGCCACCGGGCTCTTCACCACCGGGCTCTTCGCCACCGGGCTCTTCACCACCGGGCTCTTCACCACCGGGCTCTTCGCCACCGGGCTCTTCACCACCGGGCTCTTCGCCACCGGGTTCTTCACCACCGGTTGGATTACCGCCGCCGCCATTGGGGGGCGTGCCGTTTTCCTGGGAAGGTCCGTCCCCGGATCTCTGGTCTGAGACACCGATTGATGCGGTCGGGAAGTCACTTAGCAGGCCTGCCAGCGGGGCGCATTCTGCACCGACGCGCGCCAGGATCTGATCGAAGTCATGCCGACGTTGAATGTAGCGGATCATGCCGGATGTCACAGCATCGCATTCGCACAAAACCTGAGCGGACGCAGCGGATTGCCGTGCTGTTGCAACCGTACATGTCCCAGCGGCAAAGGTTTCACCGGCAGGTGAAAGCAGAAAAGTTGTCGCAATAAAAAACAGTGGAAACTTGCGAGCTCTATTACCCATTTTGAACTCCTTGGAACTCGATAACTAAACTATGTCCTTCTATGCACCATTCTCGTATCGGTGTTTGTGAAGGACGTCACACTTCTGACGTGTTTTGACCATAGTTTGAGGGCACCTACAATATCTTGTTGATGAGGCTTGTGTCAGAAGCCTTCAACCATATGGAGAAAACTGTTATTTTTCAAATAAAAACCGGGCAGTGGGCCCGGTTTTTCTGATTTCGTCTTTTGTCGAATTGGAAGCAAATTTGCCACACTAATGCCATTGTTTCCGTTTGGTCAGTTTGCAACCTGAGGGTGTTCTAGGCAGATTTGGCCATTCGCTTACGCTCGTGCGGGTCAAGAAAACGCTTCCGCAGCCGCACCGCGTTTGGTGTGACTTCCACCAGTTCATCATCGTCGATATAGGCAATTGCCTCCTCCAGTGAGAACTGGATATGCGGCGTCAAGCGGACCGCGTCGTCGGTTCCACTGGCGCGCACGTTTGTCAGCTTCTTGCCTTTAAGAGGGTTCACTTCCAGATCGTTGTCGCGTGAGTGTTCGCCGATCACCATACCCTGATACACGTCTGTTTGCGGACCAACAAACATGCGGCCACGCTCTTCCAGGTTCCACAGCGCATAAGCCACAGCCTGACCCTTCTCCATCGAGATCAGAACGCCTGCGCGACGGCCCGGAATTTGCCCTTTATGTGGCGCCCAGTCATGGAACACACGGTTCAGTACACCGGTACCGCGCGTGTCGGTCAGGAATTCTCCGTGGTAACCAATCAGACCACGGGACGGGACATGGGCGATGATCCGCGTCTTGCCCGTACCGGCCGGGCGCATCTCGACCAGTTCACCCTTACGCGCGCCGGTAACCTTCTCAATAACGGAACCAGAATATTCGTCATCCACGTCAATGGTGACTTCTTCGATGGGCTCAAGCCGCTGCCCGTCTTCCTCACGGAACAGAACCTGAGGGCGCGAGATGCTGAGTTCAAAGCCTTCTCGGCGCATGTTCTCGATCAGAACGCCCATTTGCAGCTCGCCGCGGCCCGCAACCTCGAACGCCTCACCGCCCGGGGTGTCGGTGACACGGATGGCGACGTTCGATTCGGCTTCCTTCATCAGGCGGTCTCGAATGACGCGTGATTGAACTTTTTTGCCATCACGGCCCGCCAACGGAGAATCATTGATACCGAAGGTCACGGTGATGGTCGGCGGATCGATGGGCTGCGCGGGCAGGGCCTCAGTGACCTGAGGGGCTACCAGCGAATCCGCTACGGTGGCTTTGCTCATGCCAGCGATGGTCACGATGTCGCCTGCTTCGGCCACGTCAATGGGCTGTTGACCCAGGCCCCGGAACGCCAGGATTTTCGTGGCACGGAAGTTTTCGATGACCGAACCATCGCGGCTAAGCGCCTTGAGGCTGTCGCCAGCCTTCAGCGTTCCGCTTTCGACGCGGCCAGTCAGGATACGGCCGATGAAGGGATCGCTTCCCAGCGTCGTGGCCAGCATCCGGAAGGGTTCATTTTTGTGTTCGATCTGTTTCGGGGCAGGGACATGATCGACGATCAAGTCGAATAGTGCGCTCAAGTCCTTGCGGGGGCCGTCCAGCTCCATATCCGCCCAGCCAGAACGGCCCGAGGCGTACATTGAAGGGAAATCCAACTGGTCGTCATCCGCACCGAGATTGGCGAACAGGTCAAAGCATTCGTCCAGTGCGCGGTCAGGTTCGGCGTCCGGCTTGTCGACCTTGTTCAGGACCACGATCGGACGCAAGCCCAGCGCCAGTGCCTTGGACGTTACAAACTTGGTCTGGGGCATCGGGCCTTCTGCGGCGTCCACCAACAGAACAACACCGTCGACCATGCTGAGGATGCGCTCGACCTCGCCTCCGAAATCGGCGTGACCAGGGGTGTCGACGATATTGATGCGTGTGTCTTTCCACTCGACCGACGTGGCCTTTGCCAGGATGGTGATGCCGCGTTCACGCTCCAGGTCGTTACTGTCCATGGCACGTTCCGCGACGGCCTGATTTTCCCGGAAAGCACCGGATTGTTTGAGCAGCTCGTCGACCAAGGTCGTTTTGCCGTGGTCCACGTGAGCGATGATTGCGATGTTGCGCAGGTCCATGAGAGGTCAGCCTTTGAACGGGAAGTTGCCGCGCGCATAACGTGGCGCGGCAAAATATACCAGCCCTAACCGTGGTTCAGTGTCCGGCAGTCTTTGAAAAGAGGTGAATGATCAGGATTCCGGACAAGATCAACGTCAACCCCAGGATCGCAGGCCAATCCAGCCTTTGGCCGAACACGATGAATCCGATTACGGCGATCAGGAATATACCGAGACCGGACCAGATTGCATAAACGATACCGACAGGCATGACCTTCAGCGTCAGCGCCATGAGGTAAAATGCAAACGCATACCCAACGACAACAATCACGGATGGCCAGAACCGCGAAAACTGCTGGCTGGCTTGCAAGGCCGTCGTGCCAATGGTTTCCGCCAGCACAGCCAGCAACAAATACAGATAGGCTTGGGGCATTTGAGTACCTCGAAAAGGGTGGGTCGGGTGGCTAGATGGCGATTTGCGTGAGTGAAATACGTCGACCGCCTTGCAGTCTACAAGATTACCTTGGGTCAGGTATACCTGACTGTTTTTTCAATCGAATGAATGTAATATTTGCCCCATATTTTTTAATTTTGTTAACGAGTTTTGAGCGATGACGTTATTTGCGAAATCAATCATATTTGCTTCGGCTCTGATAGTGGCGATTGGGTGGCTTGCTGACGGGGGGGCCGTCGAAGTGAATGCAGCCAACTTGGTTCAACAGTTTGATGGTAGTAGTGTTTTTTGAACGCCGCTAGAAACCAAGCAAGAAAAAAGGAGCCTTCAGGCTCCTTTTTTTATGCCTGAGGGTCGCGTGTTTCACAGTATTCAAAATGCGCAACCAGTTGGGGTTGCAGCCAGTCCCACAGCTGAGGCGCTCCCGCTGCAATTGCGGGTCGGACACGCGTAACAATCTGATCGAATTTAACGCTGTATTCGACCCATGACCCGCCACCTGTTTCCAGATTTGCTATGGGTGTCTGAAAACGATCAACAGCCTTTGCAAATCTGGCTTCTGTGGTCTCAGCCGCCTCAAACTCGTGCCATAGTTCAGTAAATGACCGGTGTTGACAGTCAGGCAGAAGGCCAAACAATCGTTTGGCGGCGGCCTGTTCCTTGGCTTCCTGTTCCGCGTGGTCGACATGACCGTGGATCGGGTGGTCGCCCGCGTCGATTTCGACAACATCGTGCAAAAGCAACATCTGTAGTATTCGGTCCAACTGAACATCCGAATGCGCGTATTCCGCCAATACCCAGGCATAGAGCATGACATGCCAAGAATGTTCCGCCGAGTTTTCGAACCGGTCGCTGGCCATCAGGCGTGACGCGCGCAGAACGGATTTCAACTGGTCCGCTTCTGTAAGAAACGCCAATCTTCTCGTGAATGCGTCATCCTGAGGGGTCGAGTTATTCAAGAGGTTTGTGGCATGTTGGTGGGCCAGTGGAAACGCAAGGGCCAGATACGATGCGCGTCCGTCCGCTAGGTTCGAACGCGCAATTTCTACATGATCCTGCCGCGGGTCGGTGGCGCACAGAACCTGAAACAGCGGTTGGCAGCGATCCAGAATCTTGGCAAACCGGGCATCCGGGGTCTGATCCGCCTCAAACTCATGCCAGAGCAAAAGAAATTCCTGTGCTTGTTCGTCGGGCAACAGGCCAAACAATTCCTGTGCGGCGGCCTGTTCAGCCTCAGCCACGTTGCCCCAATCCGTGTCGAGGTGAATCGGGTGATCACCTGTCACGATCTCAACCAGATCATGCAGCAGCAACATGCGGATGACCCGGTCGACCGAGATGTCCGGCCCGGCCAGTGGTGCCATGACCATTGCCCACAATGCCAAGTGCCAGCTGTGTTCGGCGGAGTTTTCGGGCCTCGATTGGTCAAGCAGGACATTTGCCCGCTCGACCAGTTTCAGACTGTCGGCCCGTTTCAGAAACGCGACCTGCGCAACAAGGCGGTCGGTCATTGCTTTTCGATCGCCTTGAGTTTCGCGCGATGCGCGGCGAGGCGCTTGATCACGAATTGTCGTGCCTTGCGTTCGGCCAGACGCACGCGAATTTCCGTCAGGAATGCCTCTTCCAAAGATTGAGACGCCGCACCAAGAACCTGACCCACTTCTACAAAGAACCGGTCTTCGCCGGTTTCGTCCATAACCTTCATCGTATCTTCGGCCAGTTTGGCCGCAAGCGATGTGATGGTGTCGGACATTAGCGGGTGTTCTCGGTCAGCCGACGTTTCACATAGTCGCTGACATCTGTGATCAGCGTGTCCATGTGGCGATCCTGGAAGAAATGATCCGCGCCCTCAACCTCGTTATGGGTGATCGTGATCCCTTTTTGCTCGTGCAGTTTGTTGACCAGCGCTGTGGTGTCCGCTGGTGGTGCCACACGGTCAGCCGATCCGTTGATGATCAGGCCCGAAGACGGGCAGGGCGCAAGGAAGGAAAAGTCATACATGTTGGCAGGCGGCGACACGCTGATGAAACCCGTGATTTCGGGGCGGCGCATCAGCAACTGCATTCCGATCCACGCCCCAAACGAAAAGCCCGCAACCCAGCAGTGTTTCGAATTGTTGTTCATGGATTGCAGGTAATCCAGCGCAGATGCCGCATCGCTCAGCTCGCCAACACCTTGATCATATTCGCCCTGACTGCGACCAACGCCGCGGAAGTTAAAGCGCAGCACTGTGAAGCCCATGTTGTAAAAGGCATAGTGCAGGTTATAGACCACCTTGTTGTTCATGGTCCCGCCGAACTGAGGATGCGGGTGAAGCACGATGGCGATCGGTGCGTCTTTTTCCTTTTGCGGGTGGTAGCGGCCTTCCAGGCGGCCTTCGGGTCCGGGAAAAATCACCTCGGGCATGTGTGCTTTGGTCCTGTCATTTTCGTGCGGGCATCCGGATATACTTGACTATAATCGTCGGACACCTTAGAACGGTTCTAATTACATTGCTTGGCGCAATCGCGCTGCCAGTCGGAGATACGCACTGGCAGCGTCGGCGTCAATGATTTCGCGCAGATCCGTCTAAAAGGGGGCAGAGAATGAAGCTTTCGACCAAAGGGCGTTACGCAATGGTCGCTTTGGCGGATATTGCACTTCAGCCGACAGATCGCCTGGTAACCCTGGGCGAAATCTCGGAACGGCAGGACATTTCTCTGCCGTATCTTGAACAGCTCTTCGTCAAGCTGCGTCGCGCGGAACTGGTTGCGTCTGTCCGTGGGCCCGGAGGGGGGTATCGTCTTGCACGTCCCGCGTCCGAGATTCGCGTGGTCGAGGTTCTTGCGGCCGTGGATGAGACGGTTGATGCCCTGCAAAAAGGGGCCGGAGCATCCGGTGCGTCATCGGGCAGCAGGGCGCAATCCCTGACGAACCGTTTGTGGGAAAGCCTGAGCGCGCATGTCTATGTCTTTTTGCACCAGACGCGCCTGTCTGATGTGATCAGGAACGACCTTGCGCCTTGCCCGGCAGTTCCAAGCCTGTTTTCCGTCGTCGATGAATGAGCTGAGCAGGTCGAACATGCATATGACATCCCTGCGGGAAAAGATGTATCCATGAAACGTGTTTATCTGGATCATAACGCGACCGCACCGCTGCGACCCGAAGCACGCGAGGCTATGATCGCGGCGATGGATGTGGTCGGGAACCCGTCATCTGTTCATGCAGAAGGGCGTGCCGCAAAAGCGTTGGTCGAACGCGCGCGGGCGCAGGTCGCCGAGGCCGTCGGTTGCCGTCCGCAAGAGGTCATATTTACCTCTGGCGCGACCGAAGCAGCGCGGGTTCTGCAAAACCGCCCCGAAAGCTGCGACTTCTTTGTCGACAGCACCGCCCACGATGCGCTGTGGTCGCATTTCGATCTGACCCATTGTAGCGAGCATCCCTATGGCCCCGGGCACATATTGGCGATGGGGCTTGCGAACTCTGAGACCGGAGTCATCACGCATCCGCCTCAGAAAGTAGAGAACCAGTGGCCCTATGGCGCGCGGCGCGCTGATTGGCTGTTGCTTGATATTACGCAGGTTGTTGGACGCATTCCGTTTTCCTTTGCCTGGAGTGGCGCAGATATGGCGATCCTGTCGGCGCATAAGATTGGCGGGCCAAAAGGTGTTGGCGCTTTGATCCTGCGGCAAGGTATCGATATCGAACCTTTGGCCAGCGGTGGCGGTCAGGAGATGGGGCGAAGATCCGGCACTGAAAATGTGGTGGGTATTGCCGGTTTTGGCGCGGCTGCCGAGGCAGCTCAACGCGATCTGGCTGATGGAGTATGGGAAAAAGTCAGAGAACTTAGAAATATTCTAGAAAACGCCCTTGAGGCTGGTGCAATATCTACTATTTTTGTCGGGAAAAATCAGGAGCGACTCCCGAATACCCTGTGTTTCGCGACGCCCGGCTGGAAAGGCGAAACGCAGGTGATGCAGATGGACTTGTCTGGCTTTGCCATCAGTGCGGGATCCGCCTGTTCCAGCGGCAAAGTCAAAACCAGTCGGGTTCTGACGGCAATGGGATTTGATGAGACGGTGGCCTCATGCGCAATCCGCGTTTCGTTGGGGCCAGAGACGACGGAAGAAGATGTGCTGCGTTTCGCCGAAACGTGGCTTGAAAAAGAGAAAAAGCATCGCGCGCGGGCTGCGTGATCTGACGGAGGGTAAGTCATGGCCACTTTGGACCAGACCCAGGTGAAAGAAGGTGTCGATCAGGAAACCGTGGATGCGGTTCGTGAGGTCGGCACATATAAATATGGCTGGAATACCGATATCGAGATGGAATACGCCCCCAAAGGCGTGAACCCTGATATCGTCCGTCTGATCTCGGGGAAAAACGATGAGCCTGAGTGGATGACCGAATGGCGTTTGGCCGCGTTCGAGCGTTGGACCAAAATGGAAGAGCCCAAATGGGCAATGGTTCACTATCCGCCAATCGATTTTCAGAACCAGTATTACTATGCCCGCCCCAAATCGATGGAAGAGAAACCCAAATCTCTGGATGAGGTTGATCCAAAGCTGCTCGCCACTTACGAAAAGCTTGGTATCCCTCTGAAAGAACAGATGATTCTGGCTGGTGTTGAAGGTGCAGAGGATGCACCCGCCGAGGGCCGCAAGGTAGCGGTCGATGCAGTGTTTGACTCGGTTTCCGTGGGTACCACCTTTCAGGCCGAACTGAAAAAGGCAGGCGTGATCTTCTGCTCGATCTCTGAGGCAATCAAAGAGCATCCTGAGCTGGTCAAGAAGTATCTGGGAACCGTGGTTCCCGTATCGGACAACTTCTATGCAACGTTGAATTCAGCTGTATTCTCGGATGGCTCATTCGTCTACATCCCGCCGGGCGTTCGCTGCCCGATGGAACTAAGCACGTATTTCCGCATCAACGCCGAGAACACCGGTCAGTTCGAACGCACCCTGATCATTGCTGACAAGGGCTCGTACGTCTCATATCTGGAAGGCTGTACCGCACCCCAACGTGACACGGCACAACTGCATGCTGCCGTGGTCGAGATCATCGTCGAAGAAGATGCCGAGGTGAAATACTCGACTGTTCAGAACTGGTTTCCGGGGGATGAAAACGGCAAGGGCGGTATCTATAACTTCGTGACCAAACGCGCCGACTGCCGGGGTGACCGGTCGAAGGTGATGTGGACGCAGGTGGAAACCGGATCGGCCGTGACATGGAAATACCCGTCCTGCATCCTGCGCGGCAATGAAAGCCAGGGTGAGTTCTATTCGATCGCGATTGCCAACAATTATCAACAGGCCGACACCGGCACCAAGATGATTCATCTGGGCAGGAACACCAAGTCGCGCATCGTGTCCAAGGGCATCAGCGCGGGCAAGGCCCAGAACACCTATCGTGGGCTTGTGTCGATGCACCCGAAAGCCAAGGACAGCCGGAACTACACACAGTGTGACAGTCTGCTGATCGGCGACAAATGCGGTGCACATACGGTTCCCTATATCGAGGTCAAGAACAACTCGAGCCGCGTTGAGCACGAGGCGACGACGTCAAAAGTGGATGACGATCAGCTGTTCTACTGCCGTCAGCGCGGCATGGACGAGGAAGAAGCCGTGGCCCTGGTGGTCAACGGGTTCTGCAAGGACGTGCTTCAGGCGCTTCCGATGGAGTTTGCGATGGAAGCACAGCAGTTGGTGGCCATCTCACTTGAAGGGTCGGTTGGGTGATGACGCAGTCACCCAGAACCCGCATCCGTAAGGATGATGTGTTGACCTGGCTTGGGTACGCATTGCCGGTTCTGGGGGGGCTGCTTGGCGTGGCCTACGTCAACACCCATTACATGGAATTCATCAACCCGGTTTGGGCGGTAGGTGGCGGGGCGATCCTAGGTTGGATCCTCGCCAGACTGATCCGCAGATTACTGGGCTAGAACAATGCGGGGCCAAGACGCCCCTTGCGATACGCAAAAGGACAAAAAATGCTGGAAATCAAAAACCTGCACGTACAGCTTGAAGAAGAAGACAAGCAGATCCTCAAAGGTGTGGACCTGACGGTCGAGGCTGGCAAGGTACACGCGATCATGGGTCCGAACGGGTCGGGCAAATCGACCCTTAGCTATGTTCTGTCGGGGCGCGACGGGTACGAAGTGACCGAAGGTTCGGCCACTCTGGACGGTCAGAACCTGCTGGAGATGGAACCGGAAGAGCGCGCGGCAGCAGGTGTTTTCCTGGCCTTCCAATACCCGGTTGAAATCCCCGGCGTTGGCAACATGACGTTCCTGCGCACCGCGGTAAACGCGCAGCGCAAGGCCCGTGGCGAAGAGGAACTGTCTGCCGCAGACTTTCTGAAAGAGGTGCGTGCCAAAGCAAAGACGCTAAAGATCGACGCGGATATGCTCAAGCGCCCGGTCAATGTTGGTTTTTCGGGCGGTGAGAAAAAGCGTAACGAAATCCTGCAGATGGCCATGCTTGAACCCAAGATGTGCATCATGGACGAAACCG
>NZ_JBXWQZ010000017.1:0-73374 GCF_059612645.1 Ruegeria sp. YKSF131
CGAGTAGATCATGAAGATCACCGCATCCAGCGCCCGGTCGAGATCGGCGTCGTCGAACACGACAACCGGGTTCTTGCCGCCCAGCTCCAGATGCATCCGCTTGAGCGTATCGGCACCTTGTTTGGTGATGCTGCTGCCGGTGCGGCTTTCACCGACAAAGGCAATCGCCTTGATCAACGGATGTTCCGTCAACGCCTTACCCGCATCGGGGCCGAACCCGTTCACGGTGTTCAGCACCCCCTTGGGCAGCCCGGCCTCTTCGGCGATCTCCACCAGCAGGCGAGCGGACAGCGGAGAATCTTCGGCCGGTTTGTGAACCACGGTGCACCCGGCGGCCAAAGCAGGCGCGATCTTCCATGTCGACAGCATGAACGGCGTGTTCCACGGCGTGATCACCCCCACCGGACCAATCGGAACGCGCGTGGTGATGTTCATCAGGGTCTGCGACTTAAGATGCTGACCGTCCCGCGCCTGTATCACCTGATCCGCGAAATACCGGAAGTTCTCGGCCCCCCGCAGCGCGGCCTTGGACATAAAGCGCAGGGTCTGGCCTGTGTCCCAGCATTCACACAGCGCAATTTCCTCGGCACGGGCCTCGATCGCATCGGCAACGTTCAGCAAGATGCGGCGCCGCTCGGTGGCAGGCATGTCGCGCCAATCGGCAAATGCGACATGAGCGGCATTGGCGGCAGCGTCGATATCATCGGCAGTGCCATGGGCGACATCGCAGATCACCGACCTGTCAACCGGAGATGTGGATTGGAACACCCCTGCGGAACCGTCGCGATCTTCGCCCGCGATCCGGTTCTTGATGCCGGTCTCCTTAAACCGCGCCAGAAAGCCCGCCAGCTTCTCGATGTTCGTATCCAGTGCGCTCATGGATCAGGTCTCCTGGTTGGTCGCGCCCAAATGGTCCCGGATCGTGCCGGTCTTGGGCGAAAGGTCTGGGTCAATGTCACGCATCTCAAGCGAGAGCGCGATGGAATGTCCGGCGAAGGCGGGGGACAGATAGGCCTCAACCGCCTCGAAAATGCGCTGCGTGGCGTCCCGTTTGACATCCGCAGCCCGGCCAGCGCGCAGGCGGATCGAGATATCGATAAACCCATGCGCCGGATTGCCGTCCGCGATGGCATAGTGATCGACCCGCGTGGCCCGGACACGAATACCGGGCAGGGGGAATGTCTTGATCCCGGCAGCCGTGGCCCGGATGCATTCGCACAAGCCACTCATATCGATCCTGTCTTCCAGATTGCCGGAATATTCGACGTGAAAATGTGGCATGTGCTCCCCTCAAATGGTAAACATGTTTAGTAAATTGGAACCCCCACTGTCAAGAACTTGCTTTGTTAATCTTTGCATCTTTTGACTCCGCGAATTACAAGACTGCCATGAGTGAACAAAGCCACACCAAGAACACCTCGCGCGCCCTACCGATTGCCTTGCTGCGCGCACGCGAAACCGTCATGGCCCCCATCCGGGACATGCTGCAGGGGATACAACTGACCGAGCAGAAATGGCGCATCCTGCGCGTGCTGGACGAGCTGGGTGAAGTGGAGCAAAGCTCAATCGCCAAAGAGGCCTGCCTGTTGTTGCCAAGCCTCACCCGCATCCTGCGCACGATGGAAGCCGAAGGCCAAATATCACGCCGCCAGGACAGCCATGACAAACGACGCACAATGGTGAAGATCACAAACGAAGGACGAAACATCCTCGCCGAAAACCTCGGAACCTCTCTGCAGATCTACCAAAGTATCGAAAAACAAATGGGACAAGAAAAACTCAATCAACTCCTCGACCTGCTCGAAGAACTCCAAGCCGTCAAAGTCTGACCGAACGCACATTTGGTCGCGCGGGCCAGCATTGCCGGTTTTCTTTAAGAGACGCAGGTTGGAGTTGCCTAGGCGTCACACACTCCCATCACAAAACGTTTTCCGTCTCAAGCTGAAAGCACCCCGGCTTCTGAGCACAATGCACCTTCACGTTTGACGACGGACCACTTTCGGCCAAAACCTCCAACTCAGTAATACCTGGTGCCAATTCCATTTGGCCACCGTCGAATGACGGCCTTCCACGCGGGCCAAGTCAGTCATTTCAATCGCACCCAAGAGCCATGACACCCTTTGAAAGCAGGCTTTCCCTGCTCAACAAAATACTGGATGTTGGATACAATATCCTCTATAGCTGCGCGTATCGATTGATTCAGGGAGGATCACATGCTCAAGAAACTCGCCGCACTGGCGGCCCTCACCACCATCACCACGGTTCCTGCGATGGCGGACACGCTGGACGATGTCGTAGATCGCGGGACATTGCGCTGCGGTGTTGTGTTGGATTTTCCGCCAATTGGGTATCGCGACGCGAATAACGAACCGGCAGGCTTTGATGTCGAATACTGCAATGATCTGGCCGCCGCTCTTGAAGTTGAGGCCGAAATCCTGCCGCTGACCTGGGCGGAACGCCTGCCAGTGATCGTCACCGGACGCGCAGACGTTGTGTTCGGAGCAACCTCGGACAGCCTTGAACGGGCGCGGACGGTGGGCTTTACCATTCCTTACGCCATCTATTATGCGCAGGGTGTGGTGAATGCCGAAAGTGGCATTGAAACCTTCGAGGATATCCGTGGCAAGCGCGTGGCTGCCGCGATCGGCACCGTGCCCGAGCAGGAATGGCTGAAGATCGCCGCCGAATGGGGTGAAGAAGGCAATTATCAGGGCTATCAATCCGAGAATGAAGTGTTCCTGGCGGTGGCTCAGGGCAAGGCCGATATCGGCATTACCACAAACACTGCCGTGCTGCCGATTACCCAGCAATATGACACTGTTGTTGCCGGTCCTCGCATGCCATGGACCACCGACTACACTTCGGTTGTCGGCAAGCGCGAAGATGTCACCTGGCTGAACTTCCTGAACCTGTTCGTGACCCACCAGGTGCGTTCGGGCCGCTATCAGGAGCATTGGGGAAATTATGTCGGTGGCGAAGCCCCCGAACTTCGCATTCCCGGCGTAATGTACTGATCCTTTACCGTACCAACCTTTCGCCCGGTTCTCTTCGGGCGAAAGGACTGGTAAATTGCGCGAGGAACACCCGTGTTCGACTATAACTTCCATTGGCGGCCGGTGATGAAAAGCCTGCCAGACCTGCTTGAAGCATCGCTGCTGACGATACAGGTTGCCGTGCTGGCAATGGTCCTTGGCATCATCATCGGGCTTTGTCTGGCACTGACGCGGCTGCACCTGAAAGGACTGCCTTACTGGTTCGCCTCAGCCTGGGTCGAACTGGCGCGCAATACTCCGGCACTGTTCCAGCTGTTCTTTTTCGGCTTCGGGCTTGGTGCCTTTGGCCTGCATCTGTCGCCGTACTTCATCGTGCTGGCCGGACTGACATTCAATTGCGCCGGTTATCTGGCTGAAAACTTCCGTGGCGGCTTTCAGGCCGTCCCCGAGACACAGTTACGTGCGTCGCGATCGCTGGGCATGAACGCGTGGCAGGCTTACACACGCGTCGTGATCCCGCAGGTGTTTCGCATTGTCTATCATCCGATCACGAACCAGATGGTCTGGGCTGTTTTGATGTCGTCACTGGGTATGCTGGTCGGCTTCCGGGAACTGTCGGGCGAGACGCAGTTCTTTGCCTCGCGCACTTTCCGAATCTTTGAATATTTCGCCGTCACCGCGGTCATCTACTACGTGATCGTCAAAATCATCCTTTTTGCCTCGCGCCTGCTGGCGTCCCGGCTTTTCCGCTACTGAAGGAGGCACAGATGCAACCCACTGTCAGCTTTTTCAGCGGCTTCAACATCAACGATCTGTGGTTTCTGGGCGAAGCCGCGCTGCGAACGCTCTGGATCTCAATGCTTTCGATTTCCATTGGAACGGTTTTTGGCGTGGTGTGCGGTTGGCTTCTGTACGAGGGCAAACTGGCAGCGACCCTGACGTTGGCTCCGGTTTTGGATATCTTCCGTTCGGTCCCTCTGATCATCCAACTGGTGCTGTTTTACAACTTTGCACCTATTGTCGGACTCAATCTGGACCCGTTCGCCTCGGGCGTGGTGATCCTATCCATCTACACAGCAGCACTGGTTGCGAATGTGGCGCGCGGCGGGATTGAGGCCGTCGGCGATCCGATGCGCCGCGCGGCGCGCAGTCTGGGCATGACCTATTGGCAGGATCTGCGCTATGTCGTCTTCCCGATCGGTGGGCGCGCGGTGTTCCCGGCATGGGTCGGGGTCGCGTTGGGTGTGATGAAAGACAGCGCACTGGTCTCAGTTCTGGGCTATGTCGAGCTGCTCAAGGCCAGCCAGATCCTGATCACCCGCACGCAGGAACCGTTCCTGATCCTGACAATCGCTGGCGCGTTCTATTTCGCGCTCAGCTATCCGATTTCGCGGTATTCCGCGTCACTAGAAAAAAGGTGGGCCCAATGATCGAAATTCGCGACCTGCACAAATATTTCGGATCGCTGCATGTGCTGAAAGGCATCGATCTGGATGTGCAGAAAGGAGAAGTTCTGTCGGTGATCGGTGCGTCAGGCTCCGGTAAATCGACCCTTCTCTATTGCATCAACGGGCTGGAACCGATCCAGCAAGGATCGGTCAGGGTTGATGGCATTGATGTTCATGCTAAAGGCACCGACATCAACAAGCTGCGCACAAAGCTGGGGATGGTGTTCCAGCAATGGAACAGCTTTCCGCACCTGACAGCACTGGAAAACGTTGCGTTGGCCCCGAAGATTGTCAAAGGCAAGTCGAGGGACGAGGCGTGTGACATTGCCGCAAAGCAGTTGACCCATGTAGGGTTGGGCGAGAAGCTGAACGTCTTTCCCTCGGCCTTATCGGGCGGTCAGCAGCAGCGACTTGCCATTGCCCGCGCGCTGGCGATGGAGCCGGAATACATGCTGTTTGACGAAGCAACCTCGGCGCTGGATCCTGAACTGGTGGGCGAGGTTCTCGACACGATGCGGTTATTGGCCGAAGAAGGGATGACGATGATTTGTGTCACGCATGAGATGGGTTTCGCTCGTGATGTATCAGACCGGGTTGCTTTTTTTCATCAGGGCGTGATGGAAGAGATCGGTCCGCCCGCGCAGATTTTTAGCGAAGCCCAATCCGAACATACCCGCAAATTCCTGTCGAATGTGCGATAAAAGCCCCCGCCCCAATACAATTAGGAAGGTTACCTTCATGTCCCAGAATATCTTCACCGGCACCATGCCAGCCCTGATGACCCCCTGCAAGCCGGACCGGACACCGGATTTCGACGCGCTGGTGAAAAAGGGCAAGGAAATGATCGAAGCAGGCATGTCCGCCGTGGTCTATTGCGGCTCGATGGGCGATTGGCCTCTCTTGTCGGATGCCGAACGGATGGAAGGTGTCGAACGTCTGATCGCAGCCGGACTGCCCGTTGTCGTCGGCACCGGTGCGATAAATTCGAAATCCGCCGTAGCGCTTGCCGCACATGCGCAAAAAGTTGGTGCGGCAGGGCTTATGGTGATCCCGCGTGTATTGTCGCGTGGATCGTCCATCGCGGCGCAGCGCAACCATTTCAAAGCGATCCTGTCGGCTGCACCTGATATTCCGGCAATCATCTATAACAGCCCGGTTTACGGCTTTGCGACGCGCGCCGATCTGTTCCTGGAACTGCGCGCAGATCATCCCAACCTGGTTGGGTTCAAGGAATTCGGTGGCAAAAGCGATCTGCGCTATGCGGCGGAACACATTACCTCGAAAGATGATCAGGTCACACTGATGGTTGGTGTAGACACCGAAGTCTACCATGGCTTCGTCAATTGCGGCGCCACCGGCTCGATCACAGGGATTGGCACTGCCCTGCCAAAAGAGGCACTTCTGCTTGCGGCCCTGTGTCAGAAAGCGGCAGCCGGTCATGCCGAAGCCCGCCTTCGCGCGCGGGAACTGGAAGAAGCCTTTGGCGTGCTGGCCAGCTTTGACGAAGGCACCGATCTGGTACTGTATTACAAACACCTGCTGGTCCTGAACGGCGAAGAAGAGTACCGCTTGCACTTCAACGAAACCGACGAGTTGACGGATGCCCAGCGCAACTATTGCGAACAGCAATACGACCTGTTCCGCACTTGGTTTACTGATTGGTCCGACCAGGGCGGGGTCATTGCTGAATGCATGTGATTGACAGTCACACCGGGGGAATGCCTACGCGGGTAATCCTCGACGGTGGCCCCGATCTGGGGTCCGGCCCACTGGCCGAGCGTGCACGACGCTTGGCCACCGAGCATGAGGTGTTCTACAAATCCATCTTACTGGAACCGCGCGGACAGCCCGGAATGGTGGGCGCGCTTCTGGTCGCGCCCGAAGATTCAAGATGCGAGACCGGCGTGATCTATTTCGATGCGGATGCCGTTCTGGGCATGTGCGGGCATGGCACCATCGGTTTGGGTGTCACTCTGGCCCATATGGGTCGGATCCGGCCGGGCACGCACCGGGTGGAAACCCCGGTCGGGGTCATCTCGGTGGAGTTGCTGGACGCCAATACCGTGCGCGTCACAAATGTCGAGAGCCGCCGCGTGCGGGCAGCTGTGCAAATTGAGGTCGGCAGCCATGGGTCGATAACCGGCGATCTTGCCTATGGCGGAAATTGGTTCTTCATTGTTGATCCCAGCCCGATCCCGGTGAATCCGGGAAATTTTCGTGCGTTGACAGATCTGACCATCGCCATACGTGAAGCCTGCATCGCACAGGGCGTGCGTGGTGAAAACGGAGAACTGGTCGATCACGTGATCCTACAGGATCAATCCCCCAACAAGGATGTTCACAGCCGCAACTTTGTACTGTGCCCGGACAATCAATATGACCGATCGCCCTGCGGTACGGGCAGTTCGGCGCGCCTCGCCTGTCTGGCGGAAAACGGGGCGCTGGCCGCCGGGGAAGAGATTGTGCAGGAAAGCGTGATCGGCAGCCCCTATGTGCTGAGCTACCAACCCGGCCCAAACGGGGGTGTCATTCCCACCCTAACCGGGCAGGCGCATATCATGTCGGAAGGCAGGTTGGTTTTCGCGCCGAATGATCCGTTCCGTGATGGTATCGCGCTTTGAAATCAAGTCCGGGGACAGACACTGTCCGGTCCCCGACCCCGCACCACGATTTGAGAACCTGTAACCATGCAGCATGACACCAAAACGGACATAGTTGTGATCGGTGCTGGCATCATTGGCATCAGCGCTGCGCTGGAATTGCAAAAGCGTGGAAGGCAGGTGCTGGTGCTGGACCGTGAAGGCGTTGCAGCCGGAGCGTCAAAGGGCAATGCCGGGGCCTTTGCCTTTACAGATATCGTGCCGCTTGCAACCCCAGGGATCATGCGCAAAGCACCAAAATGGCTGCTTGATCCGCTGGGGCCTTTGTCGATTCCACCCGCTTATGCGCTGAGTATTGCACCGTGGATGCTCCGGTTCTGGCGGGCCAGTTGGCGGGATCGTTATGCTGCCTCACTGTCCGCACAAGCCGCGCTGATGAACCACAGCCGCGCCGCGCTGGAGCGCCAGATCGCGTATGTTGACGGCGAGGCGCTGATGCAGCGCGAAGGCCAGTTGCAGTTGTTCGAGAATGAGAGCGAATTCCGTGCCAGCCTGCCCACCTGGGACCTGCGCAAGGACCATGGCATTCCGTTTGATCTTTTGGACAGTCCGGATGCAATTGCCGAGATTCAACCCGGACTGAACCGGCGATTCACCCATGCGGGTTTTACCCCGACATGGATGAATACCGTCGATCCGGCCCGCTGGACCAAGCATCTGGCGGAACAGTTCATCGCGCGCGGTGGGCAGGTTAAGATCGCAGGGATCACGGCACTGATACCAACCGATGACGGCGTGCGTCTCGTCACCGTCAACGGTGACATTTCGGCAGGTCAGGTGATTGTCGCCGCCGGAGCCTGGTCACACCAACTGGCCAAATCCCTAGGGGATCATATCCCGCTAGAGACCGAGCGGGGTTATAACACGACCCTGCCCGAAGGCGCTTTTGACCTGCGCACGCATCTGACCTTTGGGGGGCAAGGGTTTGTGGTGACCCGGATCAACGGCGGTGTGCGCATCGGTGGCGCGGTCGAACTGGGTGGATTGAAGCTGGCCCCGAATTACCGGCGTGCTGACACGTTGCTGGCCAAGGCCGGGCGCTTCATGCCAGACCTTAACCTAGAGGGCGGCACGCAATGGATGGGCTTTCGCCCGTCACTGCCCGACAGCCTGCCAGTGATTGACCGATCTTCGCGCGCACCAAAGGTGATTTATGCCTTTGGCCATGGTCATCTGGGGCTGACCCAATCCGCAGGCACGGCCGAACTGGTGGCCGATCTGGTCACTGACGCCAAGCCGGTGCTCGATATGTCACCTTTCGCATCCACACGCTTCTAATCTGGAGAACACCTTATGAAAATCACCGGGCTGAACGTATATCAGGTGAATCTGCCGCTGAAAGAAGGCCGCTATAGCTGGTCCAACGGCAATTTTGTCGAAGTGTTTGACAGCACCGTTTTGGAAATCATCACGGATGAGGGGTTGAAAGGCTATGCCGAATGCTGCCCGCTTGGCTCGGCCTATCTGCCGTCTTTCGCGCTCGGCGTCCGGGCCGGGCTGGCAGAGCTGGCCCCGCATTTGATCGGGCAGGACCCACTGAATATCGGTCAGATCAACCGCACGATGGATGCGGCCTTGCGGGGTCATCCTTATGCCAAGGCCCCGGTGGATATTGCCTGCTGGGATCTGCTGGGCAAGGCCACGGAACAGCCGCTTTACACCTTGCTGGGGGGCGCGGCGCAGGACGATGTGGTGCTTTATCGCGCGATCAGTCAGGAAGCACCCGAGATCATGGCCAAAAAGATCGAAGGCTATGCCGCCGAAGGCTACACCAAGTTTCAGCTCAAGGTGGGTGGCGAGGCCAATGACGACATTGACCGTATCCACGCCACCCGCGCCGTTCTGAAAAAGACGGACCTGCTGGTAGCGGACGCCAATACCGGCTGGACCCGGCACGAGGCCGCCCGCGTGGTGGGAGCGATTTCGGGTCTGGATGTCTATGTGGAACAGCCTTGCCTGACGTATGAGGAATGCGTGTCGATCCGCCGCCGCACCGCGTTGCCTTTCGTGATGGACGAGGTGATCGACACCCCCAACACGCTGGTCCGCGGCATTGCCGAAGACGCGATGGATGTGATCAACCTCAAGATCTCGAAAGTCGGAGGGTTGACCAAAGCCCGCCTTATGCGTGACCTCTGCGTGGCGCACGGCATCCCCATGACGATCGAAGACACCTGGGGTGGCGACATTACCACTGCGGCGATTGCACATCTGGCCCGTTCGACGCCGTCCGAGTTCACATTCTCTGCCACGGATTTCAATTCCTACGGCACGGTGGACATTGCCGAGGGTGCGCCAAAGCGTGTCAACGGCCGGATGACCGCACCCGCCCGTCCGGGTCTGGGCGTTACACCGATTTTCGACGCTCTGGGCGAGCCTGTCGCACAATATTGAGAGATCCGATGCGGAGCAGCAAAACCGTTCATGTCATTTCAGCCCATGCAGAAGGCGAAGTAGGGGATGTTATCGTTGGGGGTGTCGCCCCGCCTCCGGGCGATACCTTGTGGGAACAGCGCAGCTTTGTCGCGGGCGACCAGACGCTGCGCAACTTCGTTCTGAACGAACCTCGGGGCGGTGTTTTCCGTCATGTCAATCTTCTGGTGCCCCCGAAACACCCCAAGGCCGACGCGGCCTTTATCATTATGGAACCCGAAGACACGCCACCCATGTCCGGTTCGAACTCGATCTGTGTTTCAACCGTATTGCTGGATGGCGGAATCATTCCGATGCAGGAACCCGAAACTCATATGGTGCTTGAGGCCCCAGGCGGGCTGGTTCGTGTACGGGCGGAATGCAGCGGTGGAAAAGCGCAACGCATTTTCGTGCAGAACCTGCCCAGCTTTGCCGACAAACTGTCCGTCCCGCTTGAGGTACCCGGATTGGATACGATCATGGTTGATACCGCCTATGGGGGTGACAGTTTTGTCGTGGTCGATGCACAGGCATTGGGATTCGAGATTGTCGAACACGAGGCCCGTGACATCGCCCGATTGGGGGTGAAGATCACCAATGCAGCCAATGAACAGCTTGGGTTTTCGCATCCTGAAAACCCGGATTGGGACCACATTTCATTCTGTGCTTTCTGCGGCCCGATCAGCCAGACCGAGACCGGATTAACTGGCAAATCTGCCGTCGCAATCCAACCGGGCAAAGTTGATAGATCGCCCACGGGTACAGCGGTTTCCGCACGCATGGCGCTGATGGCTGCAAAGGGGTTGATGTCGCCGGGTCAGACATTCGAGGCGGTCTCGATCATCGGATCACGGTTCACTGGCAGGATCGTCGATGCCACCGAGGTGGCGGGCCGTGCCGCGATTGTCCCCGAAATAAGTGGGCGCGGCTGGATCACCGGCATTCATCAACACATGCTTGACCCAGATGACCCCTGGCCTGGCGGGTATCGCTTGTCGGACACCTGGGGTGTCTGACTAAATAGTGCATTGACCGTGCCCGCTCTCAGGGAAAGGCGGTCACAGAAGGTTCCATTCGCACTTGGTCTTACCTCGCTGTCTCAGCAGGGTTGAAACAACATGGATATTGGATGCATTATTAAACGGAGTGTCCTTAATCAGCTTTCTAAGTGGTCGCGTCGCGGCTCAACTTGGAATAACCGCCGGTAACCGGTAGCTGTACCCAAACAAGTGGCAGGAAAAATATGGCAGGAAAGCGCGCAATAACCAAGCAAAGCCTACCAGATGTCATCGCGAACGATCTTCGTGAGCGGATACTGAATGGTGAACTTGCCGAAGGTGAAGCTATTCGCCAGGAAGCTCTGGCCGAGGAATACGACGTATCGCGGATGCCCATCCGCGAGGCCCTGAAGCGTCTGAACGCTGAAGGCCTGATTCAATGGGCCAATAATCGGGGCGGATCAGTCACCAAGCACTCCCTGAATGAAATCGGAGAGATATTCGACCTTCGAATGCTTATTGAAGTCGATCTTTTCCGCAGAGCCATTCCGCAGATGACATCTGCCGACTTTGCGCGATGCAACGACATATTGACACAGATGGAAGCGTCTTATGACGAGAATGACGTCGGGAAGTGGGGGATCCTGAACTATCAATACCACTCCGCCCTTTACGCGGCATCGCAGAGGAAACTGACAAATGAATTGCTGGATCGCGTCAATCTGCAATCAGACCGCTATGTCCGAATGCATCTGAGCGTGATGAAGCAGCGGGAACCGGCGAAAAAAGAACATCGAGAGCTGTTGAAACTAGCGCAAGCAGGGAACGTCGACGAAGCCTGTGACATGCTGATGCGGCACATCCGGCGAACAAAGGAACAACTGCTGGAGATGATCGTGGCAAAACGCGCCATGGAGGAGACCTAACAGGGCGCTTGATTGCCCTCCTTAATTGGATACATTATCCATAACATTAGAATCGTAGATATGGAACATTCATGACCTGCTCCCCCCATGGTAAGCACCTCATCGCTGGAAATTGGCTTTCAGGTGACACGGTTTTTCAGTCACAGCCCGCTTTTGGATCTTCACACAGTTTTTCGGTGGGGCGTCTTCAGGATGTTGATGCAGCTGCGGAAGCTGCCGAAGAAGCGTTCTGGAGCTATGGTTTTTCGACCCGGGAAGACCGCGCGGCATTTCTGAATACCATAGCAGATGAGATCGAAGCCCGCGCCGAGGCGATTACTGCAATAGGCACGCAGGAAACCGGCCTGCCCGAGGCCCGTCTGCAAGGGGAGCGGGGTCGCACATCGGGTCAACTTCGCTTGTTTGCCACACATATTCTGAGCGGTGAGTATCTGGATCGGCGCCACGACGGCCCGTTGCCAGACCGCTCGCCGCTGCCGCGCCCGGATCTGAAAATGATTCAGCGCCCTATTGGCCCTGTCGCTGTATTCGGTGCTTCGAATTTCCCTTTGGCCTTTTCAACCGCAGGCGGCGACACCGCAGCCGCTTTGGCTGCTGGGTGCCCCGTTGTCGTAAAAGGGCACAGCGCTCACCCGGGTACCGGTGAGATCATAGCCGAGGCCATACATGCTGCCATCGAACGCTGCAAAATTCATCCCGGTGTTTTCAGTCTGATTCAGGGGGGTGACCGGACCGTAGGTTCCGCTTTGGTACAACACCCGCTGATCAGGGCTGTCGGATTCACTGGCTCATTGGCTGGTGGTCGGGCACTGTTCGATCTGTGTGCCGCGCGTCCTGAGCCAATCCCGTTTTTCGGTGAACTTGGCTCGGTCAACCCGATGTTCATTCTCGATGCTGCGCTGACGAACCGGGGCGACAACATTGCTCAGAACTGGGCGGGGTCGCTGACCATGGGCGCAGGTCAGTTCTGTACCAACCCCGGGGTCGCCGTTATGCTGGCGGGTGCAGCAGCGGACCGCTTCGCTGAGACCGCGCGAACCGCCCTGTCAAAGACACCCGCGCAGACCATGCTAACCGACGGCATCGCCGACGCTTATCGAGCTGGTCAGGCAAGGATCGCCAATACAACAGGTGTGCAGGAGGTTCTGACCTCGATGTGTGGCCAACGCACCGCGTCCCCGCACCTGTATCGCACCAATGCTGTGAACTGGCTGGCAAACGAAACCCTTGGTGAAGAGGTTTTTGGCCCGCTAGGCGTTATTGTGACCGCCGAAACGCCTGACGAAATGCAGGCCGTCGCACACAGCCTGCAAGGTCAGCTGACCTGTACACTGCATATGGATGATGCGGACATGGACACCGCGCGGTCCCTGATGCCGATCCTCGAGCGCAAGGCCGGGCGTGCGCTGGCCAATGGCTTTCCCACGGGCGTCGAGGTCTGCGACAGCATGGTGCATGGCGGCCCCTACCCCGCTTCGACCAATTTCGGTGCTACCTCGGTTGGCACATTGTCAATCCGGCGGTTCCTGAGACCAGTGTGTTACCAAAACATGCCAGACGCTTTGTTACCCGAACAATTCCTCTGATCCTTCAACAACACGCTGCAAAAGCATCAAGGCTCATCGCGAGAAAAGCGATGAGCCAAGTGCCCTATGCGCGAGTTTGACGGATACTGCGCTTTGGCCTGTTCAGTTGCTTTGCTAAACACCTGCCAGTTAGCCCCACTTACGGCTCTCTTTTCCATTGGTGTTAGCATGTTGTTCATACCTACTGACCATGGCGGAGACCATCGCCCACATATCCGTAAGTGTTTAAGCTGGTAAACGCGGATTAAAAAACAACTTGCTACAAATACACACCATAATGCATAAATATTGCTAGCATTTTAGAGCATTTGAATAAGAATAACACGTTTCTGGGGGCAAAAATCGAGCTTGGCGCGCTTCGCGCTTACTTAGACCCGTCGGGGGAAGGGGCTCTGGTTTGACTTGGTTAAAGATTGTGTTGGTTGTATTTGTTGTCGCGCTCATGCCGGCGCAGGCCCTTGCCAACATCGGAACAGTTATCAGCGCCAAGCAAGGCGCTCAGATCATTCGCGCCGGAAACACTCAGCCTGTCATTTCAGGAATGGACGTTGAATCAGGCGATACGATATCTACAGATCACAGCGGTTTGGTACAGATCGTATTTGTGGATGAAACAAAAATTGCCGTTGGCCCCAATGCGCATATGGTGTTGGACGTGACTATGCTGCGCGGCAATCGAAAGGCCAAAAGCTTTGCCGTGCAGGCCTTGGGTGGCAGCTTTCGATTCATTTCCGGCAAAAGCCGAAAAGGTGCATATTCGATCAAGACACCGACTGCGACTATGGCAGTTCGTGGCACAACTTTCGACATGTGGGTCGTATCACAAACCCAGAGTGCAATGCTTGTCCTGCACGGAACGGTTCAAATGTGCAGTGCACAGGGGTCTTGCAGGTCCACAGGCCGCGTATGCAGCATGTATGCCACCAGTGGAGGCGGGACAGTCGGGCGGCCTGCTGATCAGGCGCAGTATGATCAGGCGCTGAAATCTGGTTTCCCATTTGTTCAGTCGCAGGAAGGCCTGCTGCCTCCATTGCAGGTGAGGGTTGAGGGGTGTTCTGGCGAAGGTGCACCCGTGCAGCAGGCCAAAGTCGACAGGGCCGACATTCGCAGAACTGCGCCGCAGCCGCGCGCAATCAGCGTCGCAGCACCGCCATCGCCCCCGTCACAACCAGAGCCGGAAGTAGAACCCGAACCGGAACCGGAAGAGCCTGAACCGGAAGAGCCTGAACCGGAACCAGAAGAGCCTGAACCGGAAGAACCGGAACAACAGGAGCCGGGAAACGAACTGGTCCAATAGCGCTTTTGACCAATTGGGCTTTGCCTCACTTTTTCGGAGAACGACGTGAGCAACGAGAAGCGCAAAACCAAGACAGGGAAATGGGCGTTCCGCCTTGTCGGATTGTGTCTGATCCTGGTGGGCTGTTTCATCCGGGTCATGGATCCCTATCCGGTGCGAATGGCCCGTCTGATCTATTTCGACGTTCTGCAAAGGTCATCTCCGCGAGAGTTCAATCCCGACCTTCCCATACGGGTTGTAGATATTGACGAAGCCTCTCTGGCCAATTGGGGGCAATGGCCCTGGCCCCGGACTCTGGTGGCGCAAATGGTTCAGAATCTGGGTGAATACGGTGCTGCGGCTATCGCATTTGATATGTTGTTCGCTGAGCCTGACCGGTTTTCCCCCTCACGGCTTCTGAACGATCCGTCTCTGGAAGGGGTTCTTACAGTTGAACGGCACGCTCAAAAGCTCGATAACGATGTCTTGCTTGGGATGGAAATCGCCTATTGGCCGGTCGTTCTTGGGACTGCCGCACGAATGTCGGCGGAAGGAAACCCCATCACTGCAAAAGCAGGTATCATTGAATTCGGTGAAAATCCCGCCGCAGGTCTAATTTCAGTTCCTCATTGGACGCCAATTGCGCCTCCGTTGGACCGGACCGCGGCAGGTATTGGTGGGGTCAACGTCTCGCCCATCGGGGGAACAGGTATCATGCGCCGCGTGCCGGTTCTTTGGCGCGGGCCGGATGGGTTGTTGCCGGGTCTGTCAATTGAAGCCCTGAGAGTTGCCTTGGGCGAGACCAATATTGTGGCCGAAGGTGCACAGGATGAAACAGGCATCATGTTGGCGGTTGAGGTCGGGGGATACCGGATACCAACAACAGAAAACGGCGAGATTTGGCTGAGATACAGGCGCGATGCGCCCGAGCTGTATATTTCGGCCAACGATATCCTCAAAGGCTCGGATGATGCGGACGTTCGGGCGGAAGTTGAGGGGCGGATCATACTGATCGGAACGTCGGCCGCCGGTTTATTCGATATGCACCAGACGGCGCTTGGCGAGAGCGTTCCCGGCGTTTCAATTCACGCCCAGGTGCTGGAACAGGTCCTGACCAACGAAATGCTAAGCCGCTCGGATGTGACCGCTGCGCAGGAAATGCTTGCCTTCGCCTTTCTCGGGCTTGTCGTGATTGCCGTCATGTCCAGTTTTGGTGCGGTTGCATCTTTCATTGCAGGCGGTGTCGCCGCTGCCGCCGTTCTGATATTGAGTTGGCTGGTCTTTCAAAACCAGTCGGTTTTGTTCGACGCCACATTTCCGCTTATCGGTGGCATGGCTAATTTCGGGCTGCTGGCAGGATATCTTTTCCTGTCTACCGAACGGGAAAAGCGCAAAATCCGAAAAGTCTTTTCTCATTACGTCGCCCCGGAGATCCTTGATGAGATGGAAGCCTCGGGACATCAGCTGCAATTGGGAGGTGAGACGCAGGATATCACAGTGATGTTCTCCGACATCCGGGGTTTTACACCTTTGTCTGAGTCCGCATCTGCCACCGAGCTGGTCTCGCTGCTGAATGCGCTTTTTTCCAGTATCGGCGACCAGATACTGGCTGAACGAGGAACCATCGACAAGTTTATCGGCGACGCTGTTATGGCGTTCTGGAACGCGCCTTTACCTGTCGCTGACCACCCGTGCCGGGCTGCATTAGCCGCGCTGAAGATGCGGCGCGCTTTGGCAGAGTTCAATGCATCCGACATCATGCGAAACCGCCCCCCTATCGCGCTGGCAACGGGGCTTGCGACCGGACAGGCCTGCGTCGGCAATATCGGCTCGCAGAAACGGTTCAACTATACGGTCATCGGTGACGTCGTGAATGTCTCAGCGCGGATCGAACAATGCTGTCGAACGGTCGACTACGACATCGTCGTTTCAAACGGCGTCCATGAAATCACGCATGGGAATCTGGCCATGTTAGAGGCCGGGCATGTTGATCTGAAAGGCAAAGCCAACCCGGAATCCGTCTTTGTTTTGGTGGGCGATCAGGCCCTGTTGCAAACAGCGGCGTTCCAGGAACTCAGGGTTGCACATGCAGAGCTGATTTTGGCGATCACAAATCGACACCCTAACAGCCTGGTCAATACCTTGTGCCAACAGTGCGAAAATCTGGCTGAAGACATCGAGCCCGGCTTGCGTCAGTTCTACAGGGCGCTGTCCGGTCGTGCCGCTGACTTCCGGTCGAACCTGCCATCCGGGCAATTCATGTTCACACGCCACAATCTTGGATAACCAGTCATGTTTTCCAGCGGTTGCACTCTTTGGGTCACGCTCACACCAGAACAAACTGGTGCAGAACGGGTCGAAAACTGCCGTTACTGTAATCTCTGTCCGTCATTCCCGAAGTAATATGCGCGGCTAGGATCAAACCCGAATTGTACATCGTCACCCGGGGCAATCGCGTACTGGCCAAACAACCGGACTGTGATTGGCACGTTGCTGGTTTGCAGAATGACATTGGTATCACCACCCAACTGTTCAACATGTGAAACGGTGCCGGCAATCGGTCCGCCGCTTTCCAAGCGGATGTCCTCCGGGCGCAGCCCAAGTTCACGCGCATCGCCCGGGGTCAGGCTGTCTGCGGGCAGAAAATTCATGGAAGGTGAACCAAGAAATCCGGCGACAAAGCGGTTTGCCGGGTTGTTGTACAGCTCCATCGGGGTGCCGACCTGTTCCACCCGTCCGTCGCGCAGCACCACAATCTTGTCGGCCAGTGTCATCGCTTCTGTCTGATCGTGCGTGACGTAGATCATCGAAGCCGAGAGTTGCCTGTGTAGATTTGCAATCTCAATCCGGGTGTTCATGCGCAAAGCGGCATCAAGATTGGACAGCGGCTCGTCGAACAGAAACAGCTTGGGTTGGCGCACGATGGCGCGACCGATGGCAACACGCTGGCGCTGCCCCCCCGACAGTTCGGATGGGTAGCGGTCAAGGTAGGGCTCCAACCCCAGCATCCGGCTCGCCTCGGCGACGCGCTCGTCGATCACGGTTTTCGGCTGGCGTTCCTGTTTCAGGGCAAGGGTCAGGTTGCCGCGTACATTCAGGTGTGGATAAAGCGCGTAGCTCTGGAACACCATGGCGATGCCGCGTTTCGAGGGCGGGGTCAGATTGACCTGCTCGCCCGCAATTCTGATCTCGCCCGATGTGGCGTCTTCAAGCCCTGCAATAACGCGCAGAAGAGTGGACTTTCCGCATCCGGAAGGGCCGACAAAAACCACAAACTCGCCGTCCTCAACCTCAAGACTGATGTCCTTCAGGACCTCTACATTGCCAAAAGATTTGTGAATGTTTTTCAGTGACAGGGCGGTCATTGGCTGGTCTCCTCAAGAGAAACGGGTTGGCCGGTGCGGATGCTTTGGTCAGCGGCCAGGCAGATTGCAAGGGATTGTACGGCGTCGGACATGTGGCGGGTCAGGTCGATATCCTCGGCGATGGCGCGCAGCATATAGGCTTGTTCAGCATCGCAGAGTTCCTGATGACCGGGCTCATCAGGCATGTCGATAGTCCGGTCGCCCTGCGGCGTGTGAACCAGAAGGCCACCAACCTTGGTATGACCATCGATGTCTGCTGACGCGCCCTTGTTTCCGTCGGTGATCGAAACAGACCCGTTGGGCGAAACGATGTCCTTCACGAAAAACGCAGTTTCGGACATCATCGGACCCCAGCCAGCCTCGTACCACCCGATCGAACCGTCATCGAACACCACCTGAAACTGGCCGTAATTGTACATGTCAGGCGCGATCTCATCCGACAGGCGCAGTCCCATGCCATGGACGCGAACAGGCTTTGCATCGGTGATCTGGCACATCACATCGACATAATGCACACCACAATCCACGATGGGTGACGTGGTCTGCATCAGGGCCTTGTGCGTCTCCCACTCAGGCCCTGAGGATTGTTGATTCAGGTTCAGACGGAACACATAGGGGCCACCCAGAGTGCGAGCCTCGGCGATCAGGCGCATCCAGGATGGGTGGTGGCGCAGGATATAGCCCACCACCAGCTTTCGGTTCAGCCGCGCCGCTGTTTCGACCACACGCCGCGCATCGACAACGTTGGTGGCGAGTGGTTTTTCGACAAACACATGGGCACCCGCCTCCATCGCAGCGCAGGCGTAATCCGCGTGACTGTCCGAATAAGTCGCGATAACAACCAGATCCGGTTTGGTTTCGGTCAGAGCGGCTTCAAAACTTGAATACACCGGATAGCGCGTCAGATCAGAGTGATCCACGCGGCCGGATCGGTTCACCAGCCCGACAATCTGCGCGTCCGGGTGATGGTGATGTGCCAGCGCATGGCTCAGCCCCATGTTCCCAAGGCCTGCGATCAGGACGCGAGTCATTTCACCGCTCCTGACGTGATGCCGCGGATAAGCTGTCGCGAGAAGATCACATAGAGGATCAGCACCGGCAGGATCGCCATTGAAAGGGCTGACAGGACCGCGTTCCAGTCTGTCACAAACTGACCGATGAAGACCTGGCTGCCCAGTGTCAGTGTCTTGGTCTCTTCCGCAGGAGCCAGGATCAGCGGGAACCATAGATCGTTCCAGATCGGGATCATGTTGAACACGGCAACCGTTGCCATTGCCGGACGCACCAGCGGCAACACAAGCCGAAAGAAGATTGTGTATTCGCTTAGCCCGTCGATACGGCCCGCATTCTTGAGGTCGTCACTCACCTGTTTCATGAACTCGCTTAGGATGAACACCGCCAAGGGCAGGCCCTGCGCCGTATAGACAAGGATAAGTGCCCACAGCGTGTTCACCAGCCCGGTCGCCACCATCATTTCCAAGATGGCCACGGTGCCGATGCGGATCGGGATCATGATTCCAAGCGCCAGGTAGAGACCCATAAGCATGTTGCCCTTGAACCGGTACTCACTCAGCGCATAAGCCGCCATTGCGCCAAACAGCAGGACCAATGTCAGGGATGCAACAGTCACAATCAGAGAGTTCTGGAAATAAAGGAAGAAATCCCCCTGCTTCATCACTGTCTGATATCCGATCATCGAAAAACTGTCGGCATCGGGCAGCGCCAGCGGTTCGCGAAAGATCGCCTTGCGGGTCTTGAAGCTGTTGATCAGGATCACGAAAACCGGAAACAGTGCGATCAGCGTATAAAAGATCAGTGCACCATGCATCGCGAAGGTGTTTAGCGGGTTGGAGCGGGCCTTGTTCATGTCATCTGCTCCTTACAGCTGGTACCGGCGCATCCGGGTCTGGATGCCGAATAGGTAGACACAGACACCCAGCAGGATAATTGCAAACATCGCACCAGCAATGGCCGAACCCATATGCGGATCACCTAATTGCAGCTGGAAGCCAAAGAATGTGCGATACATGAAGGTGCCAAGAATATCGGTCGAGAAATCAGGCCCCGCCAGAGCACCCTGTGCAGCATAGATAAGATCGAAAGCGTTGAAATTGCCGACAAATGTCAGGATTGAGATGATCCCGATCGAGGGCAGGATCAGCGGCAGCTTGATCTTCCAGAAGGCGCTTGTACCGGTGATGCCATCCACTTCCCCGGCTTCCAGGATTTCCCCGGGGATCGACAGCAAGGCCGCGTAGATCAGCATCATCGGGATACCGACAAACTGCCAGACCGAAATCAGCGCCAGAGTGGTCAGAGCGTATTCCTCCTTCCCCAACCACGGCGCAAAGAGGGATTTCAGCCCAACCGCGTCCAGCATCGAAGGCGCGATGCCCCAGATGGGCGACAAGATCAATTTCCATGCAAACCCGACAATCACAAAGCTGAGGATTGTCGGAATGAAGATCGCCGACCGATAGAGCACCGCAAATCGCAGGCGCGGATGGCTGAGCAGTGCGGCCAGCGCGACGCCGATAGGGTTCTGCACCAGCATGTGAACCAGAAAGAACCAGAAATTGTTGCCCAGCGCATTCCAGAACTGTTCCGACCAGATCGGATCGAAAAACAGCGTTTGAAAGTTCTGCAGTCCAACAAATACGCGGCTCTGGTCGACCTCAGAGTAAAGGGCCAGACGGAGCGTATTGAACAGGGGAAAGATCATCACCGCTGTGTAGACAAGTACGGCTGGTGCCAGAAACACGACGATATGCCAGCGGATGCGGGGGCGGGTCATGGGGAGCGCTTTCAATGGAATGCTGGGCGTACCCGGGCAACTCATGCTGCCCGGGTATGGTTCAGCTTACTGATGTGGTGCGTACCACGAGGCGAGGCCTGTCTGCAGTTCTGCACCCAGCTCTTCGGGCGACTTGGCACCTTTGATCGCGGCAACGGATGCACCCCAGGTCTCATTCTCGAGGTTTGGTGTTCCGCGCGACAGGATTTGGTAGGTCGAGCGGATGGTCGATTCACATTCTTCACGCCAGCCGACGATCTCCTTGGCCAGCGGGTCCTGCAACTCGACCGGAGTGCTCGACAGCGGGAAGAACCCGGGCAAAGCGTTGCCGAAGATCTCAGCAAACTCAGGGCTTGCGACCCAGGTCAGGAATGTTTCAGCGGCTTCAGGATTCTTCGTAGCCGCGTTCATGCCGATGCCGATATCCGTATGGTCCGAGATATAGCAGGTGTCGCCCGCGTTCTGAACCGGAGGCTTGAAAGCTCCCATCTCGAAATCGGCTTGTGCGTTGAAGCCGGAAATCTCCCATGATCCCGCAGGATAGATGGCTGCGCGGCCCAAAGTGAAGATGTTCTGGCTGTCGGGATAGGTCTGTGCTTCGTAGCCATCACCCAGATACGCACCCCAGCGGGCCAGCGTTGCGTACGGGGCTGTCCAGGCTTCGTCGGTCAGCTTCTGTTCGCCTGCGATCAACGCCTGACGACCTTCTTCACCCTTCCAGTAGTTCGGCCCGATGTTATTGTAACCCATCGTGGCAGCTTCCCATTGGTCGTTGGTACCCATCGCCATTGGGATGTAAGTGCCGTCTTCCTTGATTTTGTCCAAGGCGGCAAAGAACTCGTCTTCCGTGGTCGGCACTTCGAGCCCCAACTCGGCAAAAGCGTCCTTGTTGTAGATGAAGCCGTGAATTACCGACGCCATCGGCACGCAGAAGCTGGCCGAACCGTCATCCGTCTGCCAGGCAGACTTTGCAACGTCCGAGAAGTTGTTCATCGCCTCGACCGAGGACAGATCGGTCAGGTGACCAGCCTCATAAAGCGCCAACGAAGCATCGAAGGGGCGGCAGGTAATCAGGTCACCGGCAGACCCCGCATCAAGTTTCGAGTTCAAAACCGCGTTGTATTCTGCCGGAGCAGACGGCGTGAACTGGACTTTGATGCCAGGATGCTTTGCTTCAAAGGCCGGGATGATCTGGTCCTGCCACAGGGTCAGGTCATCGTTACGCCAGCTTTCGATGGTCAGCGTGACGTCTTCGGCATAGGCGGCAGAGGCTAACAGCGTCCCACCAAGCAAGGCCAGTTTCAGGCTATTACGTTTCATTGTGCTCTCCCATTTGGTTTGCAGTTATTTATCAGGTGTCAGTGCCGCGCTCAGAACTCCGCCCGTTTCTTTCAGGCGCGCATCGGCTGCCGCCAGTGAAACGCCGCGAGCAGCGATAAGGATGGCGGATTTGGCGTCTCCTTGCGCTTGTGCCAGGGCGTTTTGGGCGGTGCTTGCATCAACTCCGGCGATCCGGGCGACGATGCCGGTCGCACGCGCCCGCAGCTTTGCATTGTCTGCTCGCAAGTTGACCATCATCCCGTCATGAACATGACCCAACTTGATTGCCATAAGGCTGGAAAGCATGTTCAGCGCGATTTTCTGGGCTGTACCGGCGCCCATTCGGGTTGAGCCTGAAATCAGTTCAGGCGGGGTGGCAAGCAGAATCGCGTGATCGCATTGCGCCAAAAGTGGGCTGCCCGGGTTGTTGGCTATCCCGATCGTGCAGGCACCCGCAGCACGCGCAAGTCGCGCCGCCTCAAGTGTATAAGGAGTGCTGCCGCTGGCAGAGACAGCAATGACCGTGTCGTTGCACGTAAGTCCGGCCAGCCCTTCAACCAGCCCATCGGTGTCATCCTCGGTTCCACCGGGCATATGCGCGGATTGCGGCAGCCCTCCGGCCATCAGGATACGGATACAGTTTTCGTCGATACCGAAAGTGCCGCCCAGTTCCATTGCATCAGCCGCAGCCATCAGCCCCGAAGACCCCGCCGCCGCGTAATACAATGAACCACCTGATGCCAGACTGCGGGCCATGGCGTCGGCACCGTCGCAAATCGCACGCAGGGCGCCCTGCGGGGCACCGGCCGCTTCCTGTTGACCCCTGCACAAGGCCAGCGCCGCTTCTTCCAGCGGTCGGTTGCCCAAATCATATGCGTCCGGGTGGAGTTGTTCGGTAATGTGTGGCAGCACGTGTTTCTCCTCGTTGCCAGAAAGCATACCTATACAATACCATTTGTCCACTAATTTTTTTTCAGCCGCTATTGGCCTTATTAATCAATGTATTTTTGATCTTTCTGCCCTTATTGGATTTACTTTGGCATTTACATTACAGCATAGGCATTATATAGGTATCATCATGCTTAGGTCGAAAAACAATCCAATCATCGCAGCAGATGGCGGCGGAACGACCTGTCGGATCGCCTATGACGATGGGGAGCAGCGGCTGGTGGTCGAGGTTGGCCCCGCCAACGTAGCCAGCGATTATGACGGTGCGATTGCACGTCTGAAAGACGGCTTGAAAATGCTTGCGACCAAGCTCAGTGTTCAGCCAGACGTCCTGAGACCGGCACCGGCGTATTTTGGACTGGCAGGCGTTACCGGTGATCAGATCGCCCAGCGGGTGGCCTCGGATTTGCCGTTGGACAGTATACTGGTCGAGGATGATCGCCACCCTGCGCTGGCGGGTGCGCATCAGGCAACCGACGGTGCAATCGCCCATTGCGGGACGGGTTCTTTTCTGGCCCTTCAATCGCAAAACGGCCGACGCTTTGCCGGTGGCTGGGGCTCCGTGCTGGGGGATGAGGCTTCTGCTCAGTGGATTGGGCGCAGAGCGCTTTCGGTGACGCTGGATGCATGGGATGGGCTGGTGCCAAAATCCAACCTGACTGAGGCCTTGCTGAACGAATTTGGCAGTACAAGCGGCATTGTCGCTTTCGCGGCTGCGGCCCGACCTCATGAATTCGGCCAAATTGCGCGACAGGTGACAGCGGCAGCTAGGTCAGGGGATGAACGGGCGGTTTCGCTTATGCGCGAAGGCGCCGTGCATCTTTTGCAGGCACTGGAAGCAATGGGCTGGACGCCGGCCATGCCATTATGCCTGACCGGGGGTATTGGCCCTCATTACGAGGCGTATCTGCCGGATCGTGCGCGTGGCGCAGTAACAGAACCAAAAGGTACGCCTATCGACGGGGCCATCGCGTTGGCCCGGGCTTTTCAAGTGGAGCATTCGGCATGAACGCAGCTTCTTTTCTGGCTTCTGACGACTGGCTCGAAAACAGCGGCGGGCCGCGCTATGTCCGGCTGCGCCAGCGGCTGGAAGAAGGCATCGACGCCGGTGTCCTTCCCCCGAATTCCTCATTACCGCCCGAGCGCGAAATCGCCGAGATCACCGGCCTGTCCAGGGTCACCGTGCGCAAGGCCATTCAGGAATTGGTGAAACAGGGCGCAATCGTACAGCGGCAGGGTTCCGGATCTTTCGTGCGGAACGCCGCGCCGAAATTGGAACAATCGCTTTCGCATCTGACTTCGTTCAGTGAGGACATGCGCCTGCGCGGCATGGAGTCAACCTCCAAGTGGTTGGAACGGGGCGTTTTTCTGCCATCACCCGAGGAAACGGCGGTGCTCGGGCTGCCCACTGACGGACAGGTGGCCCGCATTTGCCGACTGCGAGAAGCTGGTGGGCGTCCCATGGCAGTCGAACGTGCCTCGTTGCCATTGGACATTCTGCCAAATCCACTAGCCGTGCGCGACTCACTCTACGATCTTCTGGAAGTAAACGGCTGCCGACCAGTTCGCGCTATCCAGAAGATTTCCGCCGTTAACCTTGAGGCTGAAGATGCCGCTCTGCTTGGCGTCGCCGAAGGCGCGGCAGGGCTGAGCATCCAGCGGATTTCCCATCTGGAAGGCGGGCGCGTCGCGGAGTTCACAAAATCCAACTATCGCGGCGATGCCTATGACTTCGTGGCTGAGCTGCGACTCACTCCATGATCTGTGATTCCGATGGAAAGGCTGCCCCGATGACCCCGAAAACGACCCTGATGCGTCAGGAAATCGAAGAGATTCCTGTTGCTGTCGAGCGATTACTCAGCAATGGTGGAGATGCCCTGAGCACAGCGGCGGACGTCGCCCGGAACGGCGGGCTGAAGTTCATGATTTCGGCGGCGCGTGGCTCTTCGGACCACGCCTGCACCTTTCTGAAATACGCAAGCGAACTGCTTCTTGGTTTGCCCATGGCATCCGTCGGCCCATCGGTCGCGTCCGTGTATGGCGCTGACCTGCATGTGGCCGGGGCGCTTTGCCTTTCTGTTTCACAATCAGGAAAAAGCCCGGATATCGTGCAGCTTACGAAAAGTGCCCGAAAGGCCGGGGCCAGCACCGTGGCAATCACTAATGATCCGTCGTCCCCCCTTGCACTGGCGGCTGAGGCGGCTTTGCCGCTGCACGCGGGTCCTGAGCTTAGTGTAGCGGCGACAAAGACATTCGTGACCTCGCTGGTTGCCGGGCTTTGGCTGCTGGCGGAACTGAAAGGCGACAAAGATCTTCTGGCTGCGCTGCGTGAACTGCCCAAGCACCTTGATGCCGCAACTCGGTGTGACTGGAGCAAAGCGGCGGCTGCCGTCACCCAAAGCTCGCTGTATACGCTTGGTCGCGGACCAAGCGTAGCGATCTCGAACGAGGCTGCGCTGAAATTCAAAGAAACCTGCCAGATCCATGCCGAAAGCTATTCCTCGGCCGAGGTGCTGCACGGCCCGGTCTCGATCGTGGAAGGCGGATTCCCGGTTATTGCCTTTGCCGCCAATGACCCGGCAGAGCCGCTGTTGGCCGAGGTTGCCGACACTCTCGCAGCCAAAGGGGCACAGGTATTTGCTACCAGCCCAAAGGTAACAAAGGCCGAGGTGCTGCCTCATGTCCGCACGGATCACTGGTTGACGGACCCGGTAGCCGCCATCGTGTCCTTTTATTCAATGGTCGAGCAGGTCGCCGTACAACGCGGGATCAACCCGGATGCGCCACGTCACCTGCGAAAAGTGACGGAAACGGTATGAGCGGCCAGGCGATCATCTACCACGGCGGGCTTGTTTACGACGGCACCAGATTGCACGACGGTGCCGCGCTGCGGCTGGAGGCGGGCCGCATCACTGACATAGGCGTTGACGTGAAGACAGACGCTGGCAAGCTTGTCGACCTGCATGGCGATATACTGGCGCCCGGTTATGTTGACCTGCAAGTGAATGGCGGCGGCGGAATGATGTTCAACGCCGCCCCATCTGTCGAAACACTTGCACGCATTGCCAAGGCGCACCGGGCGCTTGGGGCAACCTCGATCCTTCCCACCCTGATCACAGATACCGCAGCCAAGACCCGCGCCGCCATCGAAGCGGCCAAGGCCGCGATTTCTGCGGGTGTTCCGGGGATCGCTGGCCTGCATCTGGAGGGACCTCATCTTTCGGTGGCTCGGAAAGGTGCCCATGATGCAGCCCTGATCCGCCCCATGGATGACGAGGACCTGACGACGCTTGTCGCGGCTGCGCATGCCCTGCCCGCATTGATGCTGACGGTTGCGCCCGAAAACGTGTCAATTGCGCAGGTGAAAGCGCTGGTCTCGGCCGGTGCCGTTGTATCGCTGGGCCACAGTGATGCGGATTTTGATACCTGCCTGTCTTATGCCGAGGCCGGTGCGTCCTGCGTGACGCATCTGTTCAATGCCATGAGTCAACTGGGCAATCGATCTCCCGGGCTTGTCGGGGCGGTTCTGACCTCGGGTCGATTAAACGCCGGACTGATCGCAGACGGTATTCATGTTCACCCTGAAGCCATGCGCACAGCCTGGGCCGCCAAGCGGGGGCCAGGCCGGATATTTCTGGTCAGCGATGCGATGGCACCGGCTGGCACAGACCAGCGCATGTTCGAACTGGAAGGCCGCCGCATTTCCCGCAAAGACGGCCGTTTGACACTGTCTGATGGCACTTTAGCGGGGGCTGATTTGGACTTGACCACAGCACTGCGTGTCCTGACCACGCAGGCAGAAGTGCCGTTGGAAGACGCATTGGCTGCCGCAACTCGCATACCCGCCGAAGTGACAGGATTATCCGACGCGGGGCGGTTAACCATAGGAGAGCAATGCCCGCTGATCCGCATTGCCAGAGATCTGAGCAATGTAGCCGTGCTGGTTTGACCCAGCAATCCAAACGTTTTTTGCGTTGCTCAGAACCAGTGTCATAAGACCTGCGCTGACAAATGCCCGAGTTTCTGCAACCAGTAGCCAATTCACTGAACGGGAACGGATTTCAGATAAGCAGCAATGGCCAATCGGTCTTCATCGCTTAGTTTCGAGGTGTTCTCGATGACTTCGACCATTTCGCCTCCGGCGCTGTCATAATCCGGTGTGAAACCGGATTTCAGATATTCAGCGATGTCAGCCTCGGACCAGTCAAGCTGGGCGGTGGTCAGACCGGGGATGCGCCCCTTGCCATTCGGATTTGGCGCTCCGGTCAGCCAGAGATCCCGCTTCAACCCTCCCAGTCCGTTTCGCGGTGTATGGCATTCCGCGCAGTGCCCCAAAGCTTCCACCAGATACCGCCCCCGGATTTGCTGGTCGGTCAAATCACCTTCAACCACCCAGCCCGAGCCTGAAAACAGAAATTTCCACAACCCCAGCCCGCGCCGGATATTGAAAGGGAAACCAACGTCATGCGGGATACTTGCCGCATCAGATGCAGGCAGGGTGTTCAAAAACGCATGAAGCGCCGCGACGTCCTCGACCGTCATCTTGGCATAAGAGGTATAGGGAAAGGCCGGGTAATAATGTTGTCCCTTTGGTCCTGTTCCGTGTTTCAGGGCATTGGCCAGATCCAGCACGGACCATGATCCAACTCCGGTGTCTGGATCACTGGAGATGTTTGGAGCTACAAACGTACCGAAATCCGTTTCAAACCGGCGCCCGCCTGCTAGAACAAGCTTTCCTTCCTCGCTGGCATCCGGGGCCGAGTGGCACGAGACGCATCCTGCTGAATAGAAGACAGACGCCCCTCTGGTCACGTCGGGGGTCAGACCGGCCAACCGGGCTGGATCAACCCTTTGCGGCCGGGTTAGCAGCAAACCGGCCAACCCGACCAAAAGCATGACTAGAACGGCGAAAAGTAGAATGCGCCGCACTGATCAATACTCCTTTAATTTTCTGGTGCTCTGTATGCTTTGTGACAGGCCGAACAGGCTCCGCCAAGTTGGCCCATCGCCCCTTTCAGAGCTTCAACATCCTGACCTGCCGCAGCCTGCATCGCAACAGCGGCATCGGCCAGTGCCTGCCCTTTGGCCCCGACATCTGCGAAGTTTTCCCAAATAGCGGGCAAGGCGCGGGTTGACGGGTCTGACACATTATCCGATCCGGCTGGCCACATCGCGGACTGGTCGATCTGCGACACAACGACAATATTATTTGCGGCTCGCGTAGCTGCTTCGGCATCATATTCTGCCTCTCCCTTGGCCATGGCGCCCAACGTGCCAAGGTTGAAAGCGTAAAGCTGCATAATCGAAGTCCGCGCTTTTACAGCCGGGTTTTCGCTATCCTGAGCAATTGCAGTTCCAACTACGGCCAAGGACAAAAGACCTGCCGCAAAGATCGAAGACTTCTTTATCATGGTGTGGCTCCCTGTTTAATGTGCCATATGATAGCTTGAACGATTTTTCTTGTAATTGTTTGTTATTCGGCCTCTCCTGTTCATTTATGAACAACGACAATTGGGACGATATTCGGTATGCCCTCGCCGTCAGCAAACACGGCTCGTTGAATGCGGCGGCGACAGCCCTGGGCGTTGCACATGCAACCGTCCTGCGCAGAGTTGCCGCCTTCGAACACCGATATGGCTGTGTTGTTTTTCGGAAAGACCCGTCAGGGTATTCAGTACTTCCCGAAGCCAGAACAATTCTGTCCGCCATGGAAAGCGTTGAAGACGCCGTGCTTTCGGTAGAACGCGCCGTTGTGGGCGCAAATCGTTCGCCTGCGGGTCATGTGCGTATCGCGTCCACGGACAGCCTTTGCCAGTTTGTCCTGCCACAGATACTAAACTCAATTTCCGCCCTCTATCCGAGCCTCGAACTGACGATCCTCAGCGGTAACAGTCACCATGATCTGACCAGGTTAACTGCGGATATAGTTGTCCGCCCTTCAGTTCAACTTGGTGAAGGGTTGACCGGAGAGCGCGCAGGAACGTTGTTCTTTGGGGTTTACAGTGACGGTACCCGTGACCAAAAATGGATGCGGCTTGATGGGGCTCTCAGCCGTTCACTCCCGGCCAAATGGTTGGCTGAACATGTTCGCGCCGATGACATGACAAACGGAGCAGACAGTTTTCTGGTGCTTCAGCAGATGGTTGCATCGGGTGCGGGGCGAGCTTTTTTACCTGCTTTTATTGGCGACGCTGATCCCCGGCTTCACAGGTTGAACGACATTGATCCCAGAATCGAGGTTCCACTTTGGGTCGCGACGCTAGAGGAAATCGCACACACGCCAAGATTTGCGGTCGTGCAACGGGCTCTGGTTGAACACCTGCCGCATGCGCTGGCTGGGTGACGTCACAATTGTAGTGTCCTGGTAGGTCGCTTTGCGTTGAAATCTCCTGCAAGCCGTGGCGGGTGCCCTGCACCTGCAACAGGACATCCTGCGCCGCGATGCACAGGTTTTCACCGCCGCTCCAGGTAGTCCATTCCGTATCTGCTTCGCAAAGACGTGTCAAAGGTACTTTGGGATGGGCCAGATGTGCGACACCTTGCTGCGAACATTCCAACGCAAGTGGTGGAAAGCCCCAGAGATAATGTGCCGTCCGCGTCATTCATCATTTACAAATAAAAACATTCATCTTAATGATTGTGTATGAGCAGAGACCCACATTTCTCCCGGCGCACCTTCCTGTCTCAGGGCGCATGTCTGGCGCTCTGCCTGCGACCCAGTTTTGCGATTGCGGAGATGACACTTGGCCAATCGGCAAGGATTTCGACTTTGTCAGATGGGTATCTGTCGTTGCCGCCCGAAATGGTCTTTGGCGCAATGCCCGAGGCAGAGCTAACAGAACTTCTGAACCGCTATCAGGCAGATCTGACCAGTTACCAGCCCGAGTGCAACATTGTGCTCTACCGCGATGACCAGAATACCATACTGTTCGACGTTGGAGCCGGGCCCGACTTCATGCAAACCGCTGGCAAACTTCCGGAAACTCTGGACGCCGTCGGGTTGTCTCCGGATGAGGTCACGCAGGTGATCTTCACCCATGCACATCCAGATCACATCTGGGGTGTGCTGGACGACTTCGGAGATCCACTCTTTCCCAATGCCAGATTTCATCTTGGCCGCACGGAATGGGACTATTGGTGGAACCCCGCAACCGTGGAAACGATAGGGGCCGACCGCACGGCCTTCGCGGTGGGCGCAAAGCGGCGCATGGAAGCCATCGAAGGCATGGTTGCGTTTTTTGATGATGGGCAGGAAATCCTTCCCGGTATCGCAGCACGCGCTAGTTTCGGGCACACGCCCGGACATATGGCCTTCGAGATTCGCAAAGGCAGTGACGCGGTGATGGTCGTGGGCGATGCGCTCGGCAATCCGCACGTCGCGTTCGAGCGTCCGGACTGGCGCAGCGGTACGGATCAGGACCCCGACGCCGCGGCAAGTGCACGGAAATCGCTGCTGGATCAGATTTCTCATGCCCAAATGAATATTATTGGATTCCATCTGCCAAATGGCGGATTTGGCCGTGTCGAAAAGGCCGGTTCGACCTATCGATTTATTGGAGAGCCTGCATGATGCGCGCTTTGTTGATTGCCTGTACCCTGGCCACACAAACCTGGGCCAGTGAGGATATTGCTGACCAGTACCCGCAGAGCGTTCTTTACTCGAAACCTGTCGAGTTTATTCCCGGCGTCTTTTCTGCCATAGGCGCAACCGCACCCCCAACCTATGAGAATTCGGGCCACAACAACAACCTCAGCTTCATCGTGACCGGAGAGGGCGTTGTCGTCATCAACGGTGGCGCGGCTTATGCGCTTGCCGAAGCGCTTCACAAGGAGATCCAAGCGATCACGGATCAGCCCGTGAAGCTTGTCTTTAACGAAAACGGTCAGGGGCACGCCATGCTGGGGAACGCCTACTGGTCGGAACTTGGAGTGCCCATCGTTGCTCATTCAGATGCGGCGGCTGAATTCGAAGAATATGGGCCGCAAATCCTTGAAGGGATGCAGGCATATAACAAGGACAAGGCAAAAGGAACTTTTCTGGCCGGTCCGACAGAAACGTTTGACGATGAATACATCGTCGAACTCGGCGATTTTCGCATCGAGGCCAAACATCTTGGACCTGCGCACAGCCCCGGCGACATTTCGATCTGGTTGCCCAATCAAAGCCTTGTCATCGCGGGTGACATGGCATTTCACGAACGTATGCTGCCGATCTTTCAGGACACCTACACCGCAGATTGGCTTGAGACCTGGGACAATGAGTTCGAGGCACTGGAAGCCACATATGTGATCCCCGGGCACGGTCATCCTACGAACATGGATCAGGTGCGCCGGTATACACATGATTATCTGGTCTACCTGCGCGCAAAGATACGCGAACATATGGATGCAGGCGGGGATCTGGCCGAGGCCTATTACGTCGACCAAACCCTTTATGCCCATTTGGACACGTTCGAGGAACTGGCCACAAAAAACGCCGGTCGTGTCTACGAACAGATGGAATTCGAATAAGTCAGGACCGCCGAAGAACGAGCATTCGCATCATCATCCGATGGGTGGCGACGGCCCCGACCCACATCGAGAAGACGGCAAGCCACGCAGTTATCGACAAGGACGATCCCCCGGACAATCCGGCACCAACGGCGCAGCCACCTGCCAACATTGCACCAAATCCCATCAAGACGGCCCCCACAAGGTAGCGCTCCATCGGAGTATCCGGGCCAAATTGTTCGATCTTCCACTCGCCGGAAAGAATGGCAGAAACAGCGGCGCCAATTGCAACGCCCGGAACCAGACCAATGCCAAAGGACAGGGCAATTTTCCGCTCAGCCACCAGCGCCATCAATGTGTCCGTTGCCGGGCCGGTGAACGTGACCGAAGACACCGGCACGACGTCGAAGGAGGCTTGTGCAATCGCAAATGTCATCAACCAGCCAAGCGCCACAGCGACACCAACTCCGGCTGCCATGACAATCTTTGTCATTGTAACCTGCTGGCGCGCTGCAAACGCAACGGCCAGAACAAATGTCCCCGCGGCAAAGGCTGAGTATGCGATCGGCGAAAATCCAAGTAGTGCCGAAAGGTCGCGCGCGTTGCCACCTGCGATCGTCCAAAGACCGGACAGCGCCTCGCGCGCGGGGCTGAGCACACCTGTGTAAGCCGCTTGCGCGACCAACGTCAGAACCAGCCCCGTCACCATTGCCCTAAGGTTGCCGCATGAGGCCAACACCAACAGGCGCGACGCGCATCCGCGCGCCAAAATCATTCCGACGCCAAACATCAAACCGCCGATCACCGCGCCACTCAGGCTGCCTGTCGACGCAATTGACCGCGCCTCGGACAAATCCAGCCATTCAATCGAGACGAACCCCTGTACCAGCGTCAGCGCCGACGTGAACGCGACCAGCCAGACGGCCAGACGGGGGCCAAGCTCGCCCTCGGCGACTTCAACAGTGGATGCCCGCAAACAGAATTGAGATTTCTGAGCGGTGACTCCGAACAGGATGCCAACAAGCAAACCGGCGGCAGCCAATGTGCCCGAATCTCCCAGCAGATCGATGAGGCGTTCCATAGACAAAACTCTCACCTCTTTACGTGTCCGTCTTTGCCTTCCGTCAAGTTCTCACTGTGCGGCCATCGGTTTGCGCGCAAGCTGGCACTGTGTCCACAATGCACCCAACGCCTCGACCAACAGGGTTACATCTTCTGACGAATGTACAGGTGACGGCGTAATCCGAAGGCGTTCGGTGCCTTTCGGGACAGTAGGATAGTTTATCGGCTGGATATAAATCCCGTAGTCGCGCATCAAAACATCCGAGATGAAGCGGCACTTGACCGGATCACCGACCATGACCGGGATAATATGGCTTGGGTTGGGCGTGTGCGGGATGCCCAAAGCGTCCAGCCTGCTCCGAACCTCGCTTACGCGTTGCTGATGCAGGCACCGCTCCTCATTGCTATGCTTGAGGTGCCGGACGGATGCTGCGGCGCCGGCGGCGACGGCCGGGGGCAATGCTGTGGTAAAGATAAATCCGCTGGCAAAGGAACGGACAAAGTCGACAAGTTCCTTTGACGCCGCGATGTATCCACCAACCACGCCGAACGCTTTGCCCAACGTGCCTTCGATAACCGTCAGGCGATCCATCAGCTCTTCGCGTTCAGCGATGCCGCCACCGCGCGGCCCATACAGCCCGACGGCATGAACCTCGTCCAGATAGGTCATCGCGCCGTACCGATCCGCCAGATCGCAGATTTCGGCAATCGGCGCGATATCGCCATCCATCGAATACACACTTTCAAACGCGATCAGTTTTGGTGCGTTGGATGGCAGGTCCATGAGATGTCGTTCAAGGTCCTTCAAATCGTTATGCTTCCAGACCCGCTTTGCGCAACGACTGTGACGGATACCCTCGATCATCGACGCGTGGTTCAATTCGTCGGACAGAACCGTGATACCGGGAATTCGCGAAGCCAGAGTTCCCAAAGCAGCCCAATTTGAAACATACCCGGACGTGAATAGCAGCGCTGCTTCCTTGCCATGCAGATCCGCAAGCTCCTGCTCAAGCAGAACATGTTCATGCGTGGTCCCCGAAATATTCCGAGTCCCGCCAGCCCCTGCGCCACAGGTGTCGATCGCGCGGTGCATGGCCGCCAGAACCTTTGGATGCTGACCCATTCCCAAATAATCGTTCGAGCACCAGACTGTGACTTTCTCAGGTCCGTTTTCTGCATGGTTGTGTGCAGTTGGAAATGCTCCGCAATGACGCTCAAGCTCGGCGAAGACCCGGTAATTTCCTTCGGCCTGCAATTGCCCTAGCTGATCAAGAAAAAACTGTTGGTAGTTCATGTCAGTTTCCAACGGCTTCTTCTACGATACCGGCCAACAGGGCTTCGACTTTCTCCATCGGTCCGTCAGGATAGCTTCGGTAGCCCACTTTGACACCGCCTTCGTCCTCGGCCACGAAGATCCCGTAGGGGCAATAGCCGATATTCATCGGGTCGGCCTCCATCATTTCGCGCGAGAGCTTTGCGGAACAAAAGATAAATATTTCAGCGGCTGTGAAGATCTGCTTGTCGCTGCCGACATCCGCCCCCGTCCGGTTCAGCATGTCACCAACATGGCTCACATAATCGATAACCAGCCCCTGCCCAACAATTGCTGATTCAACGGCAAAGGTGGCGTCATCAAAGCTGCCGTCAAAGGGGACGGCAATGACCTCCCCTGCAAAAACCGGGTTTGCTAATGCAACCGAAAAGGCGGCTGATGCGATAAAGTGTTTCATGATGATGTTCCTCCTCCTGAACCACATTTCTTCAGATTTCACCGCCAAGGCTTTGACACCGGTCAAAGCCTTGGCGTTTCTTAACCGAACATGTCCGATGTGATACCGGCATACCAACCCAGCGACTCTTGGTAGGTTGCTTTTCTCAGGTCGGAGTCTTCGCCGGTCTGGCTGATAAAGCCGTCCACCTTGGCAATCTTTTCTGGCGTTGCTTCATAAGTCGCACCAACCTTGATCCCGTCATCCGTATCAATGAGCGACCAGCACGTGTTCGAAAACTTGGCCGGGAATATCTTTGATCCGGTCAATGCACCGCGAACGGCATTGGCGCAGACTTTCGCCTGGCTGTTGGCCGAAAAACCGGATTTCGGCATGTCGCCTTGCTGGCTGGCATCACCAAGAACATAGATGTCAGGGTCAGCTTTCGATGACATGTCCGCCGCGTTCACCGGTGCCCAGTTGCCATCGGTCACACCGGCCATTTCCGAAATACGCCCGGCTTTCATGGCCGGGATCACGTTGCAGACATCGACCTTGGTTTCTTCACCATCGATGGTCACCGTCATGGCATCCGGATTGACCGAGACATTGCCGCCGCCAAAATCCTCTCCGATCCAGTCGATCATGCCTTCGTAGTGGTCGGCCCAACCTTCCTGGAACAAAGACATCTTGGAGAATTTGTCTTTCGGATCAGCAATGATGATTTTCGCTGTCGGATTGTTCGCCTTCAGCACATGCGCAACCATCGAAACCCGCTCATAAGGTCCGGGGGGGCAACGGTACGGGTTCGGCGGCGCGACCATCGCAAAGGTTCCACCCTCGGGCATCGCCAGAACCTGCGCCTTCAACAGCTCGGTTTGAGAGCCCGCCTTATACGCATGCGGCATCTTGTTCTGTGCAGTCACATCCCACCCCTTGACCGCGCCATCGACAAAGTCGATACCCGGACTCAGGATCAGTTTGTTATATGGAATAGATCCGCCACCCGCTAACGAGACGGTTTTGGCGTCGCGGTCGACACCCACGGCCCAATCGTGAACCACGTTGATACCGTATTTTGCGGCAAGCGTGCCATAGCTGTGCGCAATGTCCGAAAGCTCCTGAAACCCGCCCAGATACAGGTTCGAGAAAAAACAGGTGTAATATGTTTTGGACGGCTCGATCAGGGTGACGTCAATCTCGCCCTTGCTGTCTTTGGCAATATAGCGCGCCGCGGTTGCGCCGCCTGCCCCGCCCCCGACCACCACGACACGGGGCTTTCCCTGCGCCAGCACCATCGGGGCCGACAGCCCGGCGGCAAGTACCCCTGCGGTTCCCAGAAATGTCCGTCTGTTGAGTGTCATCGCGTTTCCTCCCCTTGGGCATTGTCACTGTGGGTTGTTGAAGTAAGCGGCCAATGCCGCGATCTCATCGCTGCTCAGGCGGCCCGCGATCATCTGCATGACGGGATGGGGCCGCTGCTTGTCCTTGTAGGCGTGCATGGCGACAACGAAATCCTGGTCGGGCCAGTAAACGATCGAGGGAATCCCATCATCGCCTCCCTCTATCTGGTGGCATGTCGTGCATTCGCTGCTCAGATATTCGCCGTATTCTGGATCACCCTGTATCGCGAGGATTTCGGGGTTGACGGAATGGTCCGTTCTCTTTGCCGTTGGGTCGGCTTCGGGGATGTCCTGCGGGTTGTCGGAAAACACACGCAAATAGGCAATTACATTGGCCCGATCTTCCGGGTTCTCGAGCCCACGAAAGCTCATTCTGGTGCCGGATGCGAATGCGCGGGGGTTTTCAATGTAAGCCGACAATGTGTCGGCGTGCCATTCCAGCCCCGAAGTACCTGCACGGATCAGGCTTTTGGAATAGGTGAACTCCTCTAGCCCGGCAGCCCGGCGGCCAAATACACCATTCAGGTGCGGACCGATCCTGTTTTCAGCACCGGCGCCGACCTGATGACATTCTTTGCATTGGGCAAACACAAGTTTGCCGGCTACAGCATCGCCCAAGTCTTCGGTCGCGGTGGCGGCAGTTGTCAGGATACTCGCAGCAAACATGACACCTGTTGCCCACCGCCGCCACATGATCAGCTTCCGAACGACTTCAGGTAAACGATGACCGCGTCGATTTCATCCTGTTTCTTCAGCCCGGCAAAGGACATACGTGTCCCCTTCATGTAGGCTTTAGGCTTGGCCAGAAACGCGGCCATCTCTTCATCCGTCCAGATCAAGCCATCCTCGGCGGCAGCTTTCATGGCCTTGGAGTACTTAAAGCCTTCGACGGCGGCCGCATTGGCACCGGCAACGCCGTTCAATGCCGGACCCGTGCGATGCTTGGCCCCCTCGCCGACCTGATGGCATGACTTGCACTTCTTGAAAACTTTTTCGCCATTTTCGATCATTTCGGGATCAAGTGCCGCTGTGTCGTCAGCGGTTTCTTCGACCTCGACGGGTGCTTCCTCGGAAACAGATGCCGGGTCCGCGCTTTCAGCCCCGGCTTCGTCAGGCGTTACATCCAGAACGGCGGCGCGCATGGTGATTTCCACGCCTTCTTTGCAACCCACCATGCATGGCTCATCCGTCCAGAAATGCGCCTCGGCCGTTTCGCGGTCATCCACGATGAAACCCCCGGCATTCGGCATTTCCACTTCAAGGAAATTTTCGTGCGACAGCGTGAACTCATCATCAACGATGTCGTTGGAATACAGGATATAGGCGACAATCGCGTAAACATCGTCAGGCTCCAGCGATTGTGCGTCTCCAAACGGCATCGAACGGTTCACATAGTCCCATACCGTCGAAAGGTGCGGCCAGAAGGAGCCCACTGTTTTCAGCGGGTCCTTATCCGCAAGCGTGCCCTCGCCGCCCGCCAGTTTCGGCCAATTGCCCACACCTTCTGCAAAATCGCCATGACAGATCGCGCACCGTTCGGCAAAGACCTCTTCACCGGTGAACACGTCGCCGGACCCTTCGGGCAATCCGGTTCCGTCAGGTGCAACGTCGTGGTCCCATGCTGCGATTTCTTCGGGCAACGCAGGGCGCCCAAGTCCAAGCTTGTCTGCATGGGCTGGAACCGCCACGCACAACCCAAGGGCCGAGGCGGCCAATAGCTTACGATACTTCGACATTTTCCGCCTCTCCGCTTTCCTTGATCCACCAGGTCTGGATACAATTGTTGTGGTAGATCGAGTTCTCACCACGCACGTCGCGCAGCTGAGCTTTGCTGGGTTGGACGTAACCGGTCGAATCCTTGGCGCGGGCCTGCAACAGCATCTCTGTACCGTCCCAGTTATGGTCCAAATAAAACCGGGTCAGCGCCTTGTCTGTTCCGGGGGCCGCCAGACGCGCAGGAAACCAGTTTTTGCCACCATCCACCGACAAATCGACGCCGGTAATCGAGCCCCGCCCGGACCAGGCCAACCCGGTGATCACCAACGGCCCCGGCCCATGCGTGATCGGCGCTTGCGGGCTGGGCGAGGTGACGACCGATTTGGCGTCCATTACCCATGTCCATTTGCGTGATGTTCCGTCTTCGAGTGTATCCGTATACTTGGATGTCTCTTCGCGACTTTCGATAGCAATCTCGGTGACCTCGACCCGGCGCAGCCACTTAACCCACATGTTGCCTTCCCAGCCGGGAACGACCAGCCTGACCGGATAGCCGTGTTCTTTGCGCAAAGCCTCTCCATTGGCTTTGAACGCAACAAGTACGTCGTCCATTGCCTTTTCCAGTGGGATTGAGCGGCCGTTCGAGGAAGCATCCGCGCCTTCGACGTAAACCCATTTGCCTTCGGTCTTTACCCCCGCTTCTTCCAGCAGGGTGCGCAGCGGCACACCGGAGTATTCCATGTTGTGGATCATTCCGTGCGTGAACTGCGCGCCGTTGAGCTGCGCACCGGCCCATTCCATACCGGTATTGGCAGCGCATTCGCAGAAATAGATACGGTTTTCACGCGGGAAACGTTCCAGATCTTCATATGTGAAGATCAGCGGAGTTTCGACCAGACCGTTGACCATCAGACGGTAGTCCGCCTTGCTCAGCTCGATCGCACCCGAATGGTGCCGCTCGAACGCGCATCCCTGCGGGGTGATCGTACCGTCCAGCGCGTGGATCGGCGTGAAATTGATCGAACTGATCGTGTCTGCGGTCAACCACTCGACATTGCGCCGTACAACATCACTCTCGAATTGGATTGGCAGGCCGTAGGGGGTTGCATCCACGCCTTCGCCCGTTGACTGTGCCCATTCCTGAACCTGCGTGATCAGCGGGTCAGGGCCTGCGGCGCGCGCCGCTGAGGCTCCGACCGCACCTACGCCAACCGCGGCGGCACCGCTTAGAAACTGGCGACGCGATGGGGCTTTTCCCCTTGGGTTCTCGCTCATCTTGTTTGCCTCCGTCATTCGATCAGCAAATCTTGTATTCAATGTTTGAAGTTCGGTTCGCGCTGTCAGGCTCCGATCACCTCGACCGATGTATTCGGTTCGACAGTTACGGTACCCTGGCTGCGAATGTGGTTTTCGACGACATCCCAGATGGGCGGGCCTTCGGTGCCTTCGTTGACGCTGGCCCAACCGGCCACAACATAGGATTTCGCCGGATCAATCGCCTCACCAGTCTTGAGCAGGGTCATGTCGCTGATCCGCTGCCCTTGCGGTTTGGTCACATCGATACGGTATCCAAGTCCGCCGACACGCACCATGTCGCCACCCTGCTGGTAATAGGGATCGGGGTTGAACAGGTTGTCGCCAACATCCTCGAGGATCACGTGAATGAACTCACCCGTCATTTCCGTGCGATACGCATTCGGATAAGACATCGAGGTGACGTTCCAGATATCCTCGCGCGTGATCTCGTGACCGGGCAGGATCGACGGTCCCCAGCGCACACCCGGCGACATGGCAATATCCGCCTCGCGCTCGCTGATCAGTGCGTCACAGATCAGATCGTCCCACGTGCCATTGAAGTTTCCGCGGCGATACAGCAGCGAGTCCGTCTTGCCAATCACTTCGCTTAGCGCCGCATCATATGGTGAACGCTGTTCGTTGATCAGGGCCGTGATTGCCGGATCAGGCGCGATGACGTCTGAAAAGACCGGGATCAGCTTGTGCTTCAACCCCATCATCTGGCCATCCCGCACGTCCAGATCAACGCGGCTGACGAACTTGCCGTTCGAGCCGGACGCGATGATATGCGTCTTTTCGACCAGAACCGGTTCAGGCAATGCGTCATGGGTGTGACCGCTCAGGATTACGTCAATCCCCTGAACACGGCTCGCCATCTTCTTATCCACGTCAAAGCCGTTATGGCTGAGGACAACGACCACATCGGAACCGGCGTCGCGCACCTCGTCCACCATGGCCTGCATGTTCTCATCCCGGATCCCGAACGAGTATTCCGGGAACATCCAACTGGGGTTGGCAATTGGCATATACGGGAAAGCCTGTCCGATAACGGCAACTTTGGCCCCGCCGCGCTCGAAGAACTTGTAGGGCCTGAAAAGTTCCGCAGGTTCATCCCATTCCGCGTCAAAGATATTCTGACCTAGCGCCGCAAAGGGCAAACCTTCGACGATCTCGTTGACCCGCTCGCTGCCCAACGTGAACTCCCAATGGAATGTCATCGCATCGGGCTTGAGTGCATTCATCACGTTGACCATGTCCTGACCCGCCGTCTGATAGCAGGTATACGAGCCATGCCAGGTGTCGCCCCCATCCAGCAACAGCGCATCTGGCCGGTCGGCACGGATGGCGTTGATAACAGTCGAGACCCGGTCAAGCCCTCCGACGCGGCCATACGTTTTTGCCAATGCAGCAAAGTCATTGTAGGTAAGCGCATAGGCGGACGGGCTGCCATCTTCGATCCCATAAGCCTTGCGAAACGCGGCCCCCGTCACATGCGGCATTTGCCCGCGCGCGTCTCCGATGCCCAGATTGACCTCGGGCTCGCGGAAGTAGATCGGTTTAAGCTGCGCGTGGATATCGGTGATATGAATCAGGCTGATATTTCCGAAGGTCTCAAATTCCAGCAACTGGTCCTGGCTCAGGCTTTGCTGGGCCGCCAGCCTTGCCCAGTTCCCTAAACCGGATGCCCCATATAGCGCTGAGGCCGCCATGGAGACCTGTAGAAAATCACGTCGCGATATCATCTGTCGGCTTTCCTGTTTCACATATAAATGTGTGAATGTAGTAGAAATGAAAAACCCGCGCCCGACAATCCCGGCGCGGGTTCTTTGTTACTGGCGTACCGACGGCGTTTCGACCGAAAGCCCATTGCCGCGCGATGCTACATAAAGCTCCAGTGCGCGGAATTCGTCCGAGCCTTCTGCAAAGGTTTCAGCGCGTGTATCGCGAATACAGCCGCGGAAGCGATTGTGGCGCGAGATCAGCTTGGCCTGTTTCAGACGATAGGTCGGGAAACCGTTGACCATCCCCTGGCTCAGATGGTCGGCCCGGATCATGTTGCCCCAGTTGTCTTCGTGACAGTTGGCGCAGCTCAACTCCAGCTGACCATATCGTGTGTAGTACATTTCCTTGCCCTGCTCCCAATACGGGGCCGCATCACCATCAATGGCGACATTCATGGGCAATCCACGCGATTGCAGAGCGATCAATGCCACCACACCCTGCATATCCGCACCCGACCACTTCCACGCGTCCGCTTCCATGCGTTCCGTGCGGCACTTGTTGATCAGGTCTTCCATTACCACCAGCTTGCCGGTTTCCGCATCGACCTTGGGCATAGATGCCTGCAACCCCTCAAAGCTTTCCACGTCACTGTGGCAGGACGCGCAGCTTTTGCCAGCCGCCCCATCGACAGTCTGGTACAGGTCCGAGGCCTGATCGACAAATACCATCGCCGGGTTGTCGAAATCGTCGATCTGCAAAGCCTGGGTTTCATCGGTCCTGAAATGCCACCCCGAGTAAATCGTATCGAAGTTCTCGACATGGGCCGGGGCTTCGGTCACCGAAACCATTTCCAATTCTTCGTTGATCACCAACTTGTCTTCGTCAGGTCCGGCGGCCACTGATACTGGGAATGCCAGAACTGCCGCGATCGCCGTGAGTGCTTTTTTATTCATTGCGTTCCTCCCTTGGGTGATCAGCGCAGGTTTCGCCACCGGCGCTGATCTGCCAGTGCGGTCGAGCCGTCAGGCGATCTCGATCGAGTTTTTTGTGTCGTAAACAGAACCGTCATCGTCATACCACGTGAAGACGAATTCCCCGGCTTCGGGCACGGTTGCATCGAATTGAAAGTACGGGTTTGTCGAAATCGCTGGTTCCATGGCCACGTCTATCACGAGTTGGCCGTTAAACTCGCAGGTGAATCGGTTGATGATCGACCGCGGGATAACGTTGCCTTCCTTGTCCTTTCGCTGACCGCTTTCCATATTGTGGCTAATCAGCGTTTTGATCGTGACTGCTTCGCCAGCAGCGGCTGTTTTTGGAACCTTGACGCGGGGTTTTACACCGGATGCCATTGGTTGTTCTCCTGTTCTTCAGGGCGCGCGGCGATCAGCCGCCGCAGCCGCCAATTGTCACTTTTACGGTTGCCGAGGCCTTGGCAAAGCTGCCATCAGCCATTTTGGCCACAGCAATGACATCCTGCGTTCCGGCAAGTCGAATACGGGTCGAAGCCGCCTGTGCAGCAGCCAGCGGGCCAAAGTTGAACGTGGCAACGCCGGGCTCGGGGTTTCCGGCTGCTACGATCAGGATTGCAGCCGCACCCGGCGCGCTGACTTCGATCGGAACGGTGTTTCCGTTCTCGGCAATTTCCGGCGCCGTCAGTGTCACACCGCCGTCGGCCATGTCTGCACCGCCAGTAAACGCAGCTATCGCGTCTTCCGCAGCCGCATTTGCGCGGAACGGCATCAGGGTCAGGACCGCAGCGCCCAGACCGAGAGCCAGAGTCTCGCGACGAGAAAGTTCCATTTTCAATCTCCTTTGGATCCTCACGAATTCACGCCTGAAAGCGTGATTATTGTTCTTTAAGGGTTGCGAGGAACGCGACGACGTCCTCGATTTCCTGTGCAGTCAGGATTGACGTCAAAGGCCCTGACGGGGCTTTGCCCGTATAGGCGTCGCCTGGACGGATATATCCGTCATCCTTGTAGAAGGCGGGCATGACCGTTCCGTCAAACGTCATCTTGGCATTTGCAACCAATCCTCGAAGCTCCGCTTCGGACCACCGATCCCCGGCCCCATCCAGCAGCGGACCGACTTCGCCATGGAACGGAATATCCGCCAAGGCCGTGACCTGATGACAGGCCACACAGTTGCCCTTGGATTTCTCGCCCACGATGACCGCACCGTTTGCCGCATCGCCAGCGACGCCGGTCAATGAAGCCTCCACCGCGCCATAATCGTCAAACTGTACGTCTTTTGGTCCTGTTTCTGCCGCGATGGCGGCACTGCCTGTTATGATACAAGCCAAAGTCAAGTGTCTCAGCTTCATGATCCCTCCCATTTGCTACCGCGCCGATGGCGCTTTGCGACCCAAAGCCTCTGTGTACCGTAGTCGACGGGCAGGGTTCATCGCAACATTAAATTCATCTTAATGAATTTTTTTATTTATATTGCGCCGCATCAATCTTGCGAAACATTGTTTCGCTCTTGAATGCGGCGCGCATGATACCGTTGAAAATCTTCCCCATTATCAAGCTCGTACCGTTTTTCATTGACCCAGGTAAAAAGATCGAGGGTCGTTCCCTTCGAGAACGCCCCGGGCATGACCGCAACGGCCGCTTCGATTGCTGTGGCATCCTCTGATACGTCCTCCGGTAAGAAAACCAATGTAGGGGTGAACAGAATCCCCCATTTGCGCATCAGTGATCTTTGCTCGGCTTCTTCTCCGTCAAAATCGGTGGCCAAGGTGCTTCCGTGTAAGTCCAGCTGAACGACAAAGAAGTTTTCTTCGATATACGAAGACAGGTCGGGTTGGGGGAAAACCTCTTCATGCATTTTTTTGCAGTAGATGCAGCCCTGTTGTTCAATGAACAGAACCAGCCGCTTACCTTCCCCCCTCGCCTCTTCAAGGTCTTCACGAAGGTCTTTGAACGTGTCTCGCATCCACGGCGTTTTATGCAGACCGTCATCCCCCAGTTCAGCTGCGGAAACCGCCCCTGCAAACAGCCCTGTAATCAAGAACAGTATTACCCGTGTCATGGTGTCCTCCCGAATTAGCCGATGGCCGCCAGCCAAGGCATGTGATCCAGCATCCATTGTGCGATTAGATTTATGGTATTGGTCGCGATCAGGATGCCAAAAAGAATCAGCAAGACACCCATCGCCTTTTCAATGATTCCCAGATGTTTCCGGAAGCGCGCCATCCATTGCATGAAGGGTCGAACCAAAAAGGCTGCCAGAACAAACGGCGCCGTCATGCCAACCCCATAGACAAACAAAAGCGCGGCACCGCGCCAAGCGGTTTCGGTTCCGGCCGCCGTGAACAGGATCGCCGCCAGAACCGGCCCGACGCAAGGCGTCCAGCCAAAGGCAAAAGACAGCCCCAGAACATATGCCCCGATCACGCTTACATTTGTCGTCTTGCCGATATCTGCACGGAACTGTCGATACAGGAACCCGATACGGAAAAGACCCAGAAAATGCAGGCCCATCGCGATGATGATGAGCGCAGCGATCCATCGCAGAATGTCGAAATACGCGCGTACTATCTGACCAAAGATCGACGCCGTGGCCCCAAGCGCCATGAAGACCGTGATGATCCCGGCGGCAAAAGCTATCGCTGACAGGGTCGCCCGGCGGCGAACATCCGGGGTGATCGTCGAACCAGCCGAAATCTGCTCCATCCCGACACCCGCCAGATAACTTAGGTAGAACGGGACTATGGGCAGAATGCAGGGGGACAGGAAAGACAAAAGCCCCGCGATCAGAGCCCCTGCAAACGTGATGTCGAGCATGGTCAAATCAGTCCTGACAGGCTATTATTCATACATTCAAAATAATAAAGATATACCACCTCGGTCAATCGGAGCTTTTGATGCGTCACGCAATTCAAACATTGTTCGTCATCACATTGTTGATCTGGCCTGCTGCGTCGCGGGCCGAAATGGTGTTGCTGATGGCGGAAGAAGACGGGTGCATGTGGTGCGCCCGCTGGGACGCCGAGATTTCCGAAATCTACCCGCTGACAGCGGAAGGAAAAGTTGCCCCATTGCAACGAACGGACATCCACGCAACCACGCCCGAATGGATTATCCTGGATCGGCCCCTTTTCTATACGCCGACCTTTGTATTGCTGGAGGACGGTCATGAAATCGGCCGGATCGAGGGTTATCCTGGCGAAGACTTTTTCTGGGGGCTATTGGGTGTTTTACTACGTGACGCCGGAGTAATGATCGAGAGCTCTGGTTAAATCCCCAGGATTTACATATACTGTTTTGAATACGTGAAGCCACGAAAGCGAGAGGATCTTGTTGGACAAACAGTCGAAACTGCCCGTGTTCACCAAGGACATGTACAACGAGGACTTGGACAGGATGATGGATAACGCCCAGACGGCGTCCAATTTCCTCAAGGCGATCAGCCATGAGGGGCGGCTGATGATTCTGTGTTATTTGTCATCTGGTGAGAAATCCGTCACGCAGATGGAGGAAATGCTGTCGGCCAGACAGGCTGCCGTTTCCCAACAGTTGTCCCGCCTGCGCTTTGAAGGGCTGGTCAAGACACGACGCGAAGGCAAAACGATCTACTACAGATTGGCGGACGACCGGTCGACTCAGATTCTGGAAGTCGTCTACAATCTTTTCTGTCGGGACAAGTAGAAGCCCGAGAGAAACACCGCCAGCTTTGGGAGGAGACTGGCCATGTTCGAACTTCTGGGAGACGCCAATACAGTTGCGCTGGTCGGTCTGGTCGGCGGCATTGTACTTGGGCTTGCCGCGCGCATTGGGCGGTTCTGCACCTTGGGTGCGATTGAAGATTATCTTTATGCAAATGACGACCGGCGCCTGCGTATGTGGGCCGTCGCGATTGGTGTTGCGATCGTCGGCAGCCATTTGGGCATGGCGTTAGGGTGGATTGATCCACTCAGCACGACCCATATTGCGCAGACGTGGAATCCGATCGGATCGGTCATTGGCGGATTGATGTTCGGATATGGCATGGCCATCAGCGGAAACTGTGGCTATGGCGCGCTCGCGCGCCTTGGCGGCGGTGACCTTCGGTCATTCGTCATTGTCCTGATCGTGGGCCTTTCCGCATATGTGGTCATGTCCGGCCCTCTGGCCTATGTCAGGATCTGGCTTTTTCCCGAAGCCATGGATCTCGGTAATCCACAAAGCGTCAGCTTCCTTGCCGAACGGCTGACGTCGATACCTGCATGGGTTACAGGAACGCTTGTCGGCTCTGCCATAGTAGTGTTTGCCCTGACAAATGATCGTTTTCGTAAATCACCTGCGCAGGTTTTTTGGGGTGCGGCGGTCGGATTGGCAGTCGTTTCAGGCTGGCTTGGCACCAATTGGGTAGCCACACACGGGTTTGACGGTGAGACCTTGCAGACACACACGTTTGCCGCGCCTTTGGGTGATACCGTGTTCTATCTCATGACCGCCTCAGGCAACACGCTCTCGTTTGCGGTCGGTTCGGTTTCAGGGGTTCTGATTGGTGCTTTCCTGGGGTCATGGTCAAAAGGTCATTTCCGATGGGAAGCCTGCGAAGATCCACGTGAGCTTAAGCGGCAGATGTTGGGGGCGGCGATAATGGGGCCCGGGGCAATAATTGCGGTTGGATGCAGTGTCGGGCAAGGCATCTCCGCTTTTTCTCTGCTGGCCTATAGCGCGCCCATAACCTTTGCGGCGATCTTTGCCGGAGCAGCTCTTGGCCTGCGACAGCTTGTGTCAGGATTGTCTTTCATTCCCGAACGTTAAGCCCCACCACACGCTGCGGTTTCTTCGAACAGTCCCTGCGCAGGTTTTCGGTGCACGCACCAAGCATCGAAAACCTGCAACAGACCTTTCGATCAGCCATTGGCCATGATGGAATCCAGCGTGTCGTGTTCCGCTACAAAATGGTCTGGTGCGACTTCTTGCAGCTTTGGAACATAATCACTGTGACCGTTGACCAGTCGGCTGGGCAAAAACCGCAACGCGGCTTTGGGATCCAGCGGCGATGGCAGCTCACCCGGCAGTTTAAGGCGCTGCCGCGTCCGCTCTACATCCGGGTCCGGTATCGGCACGGCCGAGATCAGTGATTGAGTATAAGGATGGATCGGCTCCGAGCAGATCACCTCTCCATCACCCATTTCCACAATCCGACCAAGATACAGAACCATGATCCGGTTCGATACCGCACGCACAACCGACAAGTCATGGCTGATGAATATCATCGACAGGCCAAATTCCTGCTGAAGTTCCTTTAGCAGCTCGACAATCTGTGCCTGAATGGAAACGTCGAGCGCTGAAACCGCTTCGTCACAGATAATCAGCCTGGGCTTGTTGATCATCGCCCGTGCAATGCCGACGCGCTGGTTCTGCCCTCCGGACAGCTCGTGCGGGTAACGGTTGATCATGTTGGCCTGTAGACCAACCCGCTCCATCATCTCGGCGACCATCTGTTTGCGTTCCCGGTCCGTCAGATCGGGGCGGTAGGTTTTCAGCGGCTCAGCAATCGACGCTGAAATGGTCATGCGTGGATCAAGACTGGCCAACGGGTCTTGGAACACGATCTGCAGGTCCTTGCGGTATTTGTTCAGCTCGGATCGCTTCAAGCCGACGATCGGATGGCCCAACCAGCTGACGCCGCCCGCGCTGGGTTCGATCAGTTGCAAGACCGCGCGCGCCAGTGTCGATTTTCCGCAACCGGATTCGCCCACGACACCCAGAGTTTCGCCCTTGCGAATATCAAAGCTGACACCGTCGACAGCTTTCAGCGGAACCTTGCGCCCGAACAACCCGCCAGAGACATGAATAGGGAAATGAACCTTGACATCATCGACCTTGAGAAGGGGTTCTTCGGCCTTTTCCAAAGCGCGCGGTGCGTCGCCGGAATCAATCCGGGGCATCGCCTCCAGCAGGGCCCGCGTGTATTCATGTTGCGGATTTCGGAACAGCGCGCGTGTTTCACCGGCTTCGACGAATTCACCCATCCGCATGACCTGAACCCGGTCGCACATGCGCGCAACGACGCCCATGTCATGCGTGATCAGTGCAATTGCGGTGCCCTCATCTTTTTGCAGGTGAACCATCAGGTCAAGGATGTCTGCCTGAACAGTAACATCCAGCGCTGTCGTCGGCTCGTCCGCAATAAGCAGTTTGGGGCTGCACAGCATCGACATCGCAATCATCACACGCTGCCGCATTCCGCCGGATAATTCGTGCGGGAACTGGTCCAGACGACGGCCCGCTTCGGGAATTCGCACCCTGTCCAACCACTCCAGACAGCGCGCGCGCGCCGCGGACCCCTTCAGGCCCTCGTGGACCTGCAGCACTTCGCGCATCTGCTGCCCAATCTTCAGATGTGGTGTCAAAGCGGTCAGAGGATCCTGAAAGATCATGCCAACATCATCGCCGCGGATCTGGTTCAGCTTGTTCACTGGCAGGTTCAATATCTCCTGACCGTTCAGCTTGGCTGACCCGCTGGCGTGTCCGGCAGAGGGCAACAAACCCATAGCGGCCATGAAAGTCTGGCTTTTGCCGGATCCACTTTCACCAACGATACCAAGGCATTCGCCCGGATTGATATCAAAACTGATATCCTTGACCGCCTCGACGACACCATCGGGGGTGTCAAACCGGACGCTCAGGTTCTTTACGGAAAACAGACTCATATCAGCGGTCCTTCGGGTCCAAAGCGTCACGCAGACCATCGCCGATGAAGAACATCGTGATGATAATGGCGACATAGAATGTCAGCGGGAACATCAATTGCCACAGCGTTCCATAGCCCATGGTTCCCGCCCCTTCTGCGATCAGTCTTCCCAGCGACGTGTAAGGTTCGGAAATTCCCAGACCCAGGAATGAGATGAAGCTTTCGGTCAGGATCATTTCGGGCACCAGAAGCGACGCATAGACGATCACGACACCCAGCAGATTAGGCAATATATGGCGATACATGATCGTGAATTCACTGACGCCCGCGGCGCGAGCAGCCTCGATGAATTCGCGGTTCTTCAGGGCAAGCGTCTGCCCGCGAACGATACGTGACATGGTCAGCCATCCAACCGCGCCCAGTGCGATGAAAAGCGTGAAGAAGGATCGCCCGGCAACAACCAGCAGAAGGATGATGATCAGAGTTGTCGGGATAGCCAGAAGGATGTCGACAAAACGCATCATGGCGCCATCCGTCCGACCCCCAAAGTAACCGGCAGTAATGCCATAACACGTACCAACGATCAGAGCGGTCGCCGCCCCGATCAACCCCACAAGCAGGGACGTCGTGGTAGCCTGAATGACGCGGCTGTACAGATCGCGCCCCAGATCATCGACACCGAAATAGTGACCCGTTTCCATCGACGGCATTCCCATGCCCCGGACATCGCCCATGACATTCCAGTCGATCTCTTCATTGCTCCAGACCGCAAAATACGGGCCAAGGATTGTGAACAACACGATAAGCAGCAAAATGAACACACTGGCCATTGCCGCTTTGTTTCTTACAAAGCGCATGCGCGCGTCCTGCCAGAGCGAACGCCCCTGAACGGCTGTATAATCGGTGATTTCTTCGGCCAGATGCGCGGCTTTTTGTGATTTTCCTAGCATATCCAGCCCCTCAGTAGCGGATCTTCGGATCGAACCAGGCATAGGCCAGATCGGTCAGCAGGTTTACCAGAACGGTCAGAACGCCATAGAGGATCGTAACCCCAAGCAGCACAGCATAGTCGCGTGACAAGGCCGAGCCGACATAAGCCTGCCCCAGACCACCGGTCGAGAAGTAGATGTCAACAAAGACGGATCCGGTCAGCACATAAACAAACACCGGCCCCAGATAAGATACGACCGGCAGCAAGGTCGGCTTCATCGCATGGCGCCAGATCACGGTTCTTGTCGGCAGGCCCTTGGCACGGGCGGTTCTGATAAAGTTCGAATTCAGAACCTCCAGCATTGAAGACCGGGTGATCCGTGCAATCGATCCCATGTAAGATGTCGCAAGGGCGATAACCGGCATGATCAGATAGGGCCATTGACCACCATTCCACCCACCGCCGGGCAACCATCCCAGCCACAGGGTGAAGGTCAGGATCAGGATCGGACCCATGATGAAGTTGGGCAGCGCCTGCGCTGCAATCCCCAGCCCAACCGCAAAGTAGTCGATCCAGCTGTTGTGCCGGATCGCGGCGGCAATCCCCAGCCCGATGCCAACCACAGTAGCGACCAGAAAGGACAGCGACCCATAGGTCAGCGAGATCGGAAAGCCCTGCGCGATGATGTCGTTCACATCGCGGTCCTTGAACTTGAAGGACGGTCCAAAATCGAAATGCACAACGATATTGTACAGATAGTCCCAGAGTTGCTTCCACAACGGCTGGTCCAGACCATACCGCGCCTCGATATTGGCCAGAACCTGCGGCGGCAATGTCCGTTCCGAGGTAAAGGGCCCACCGGGCGCATAGTGCATCAAAAAGAAACAGGCGACGATCAGCAGCAGGATCGTCGGTATGGCGGTCAGCACCCGCCGAATGACATAGGCAAGCATTCAATGCCCCCAATAGATGGCGCTGCCCCGAAGAAAACTTCGGGGCAGGTCATGGTCAGAAGATGATTACTCGGCGATTTTGTAGAGGTTCTTGGAATACCAGTTTTGCTCTACGTTTTTGACCGGCCAGTTTCCGACATCGCTGTCCATCATGTAGACACCAGCATAGTGATAGATCGGGATAACGGGGGTTTCCTGAGCGATAATACGCTCGACCTCGGTGTACAGCGGTGCCGGATCGTCCGAAGTTTTGGCTTCGGCCAACAACTCGTCCACACGGGCATTGTTATACTTGCCGTCGTTGTAGCCCGAATCCGACTGCAACAGGTCAAGGAAGGTTGAGGCTTCGTTATAGTCGCCACACCACGCGCCGCGGGCCAGATCAAAGTTCTGGTTGCCCCGCTCTTCCAGGAAGACTTTCCATTCCATGTTGGCCAGTTCAACATTGGCGCCCAGTTTTTGCTTCCACATCTGACTCAGCGCGACAGCAACTTTCTTGTGGGCTTCCGAAGTGTTGTAGACCATCGAGAAGGTCAAAGGGTTATCCGCACCAAAGCCGGCCTCGGCCAACAGTTCCTTGGCCAGCTCATCGCGCTCGGTCTGGCTCATTGACGCCATTTCAACGACCGGAACCGTAAAGCCTGCGGTTGCTTCTGGCACAAATGTATACGCGGGCGGCTCGCCACCGGCCTTGATGTTCTTGGTGATGATGTCCCGGTCAACGGCTAGCGACAGAGCCTGACGAACTTTGGGGTTCTTGAATACTTCAGGGCCGCTGTCAGACACGTTAAACGTGTAGTAATAGTTGCACAGGCGCGGGAAGCTGATGGCCTCGCCCGGATGCTCTTCTTGCAGACGCGGGAATTGACCGGCAGGAACTTCGGTCCGGTCCAGTTCACCGGCCAGATAGCGGGTCAGGGCTACGTTTTCATCATTGATGACCAGTGCCACAACCTTGTCGATGATGGTGTTGTCATTGTCCCAGTACATCTCGTTGCGCTCACGGACCGAACGTTCCTGCGGCAAGTGCTCGGTCAGAACATACGCGCCATTCGACACGATGTTTCCCGGTTTGGTCCATTCGTCACCAAATTCCGCTATCACCTTCTGAGGTGCCGGGAAGGTTGTCGAATGCGTCGTCATCTGCGGGAAATACGGCAGCGGCGCGCTCAACGTGACTTCCAGGGTTGTGTCATCGATGGCTTTGACGCCCAGATCATCAATCGGCTTTTCGCCTGCGATGATTGCCGAAGCGTTTTCGATCGACATCAGCTCCATGAACCACGCGTAAGGAGAGGACAGTGCCGGATCAACTGCGCGTTTCCATGCAAAAACGAAATCTCCGGCGGTTACCGGGTCGCCATTCGACCATTTCGCATTGTCGCGCAGTGTGAAGGTGTAAACCTTCTTGCTGTCATCGACGGTGTAACCTGTTGCAACGCCCGGAACCAGATTGCCATCCTCATCCTGGTTCATCAGCCCTTCAAACAGGTCACGTACAATTTCAGCACCGGAAACGTCTTCGACAACCTGCGGATCGACCGAGCTGTGCTCGTCCAGAATGCGGTAGGTAAAGGTCTGATCGTCCGCCAGCGCTTCGCCGGTTTCAGGATGCGTGCCAGCGGCAAACGCGGCACCTGTGATCATGGTCGACGACAAAAGCCCCGCCACTGAGTTCCGAATGTATCTGTTCATGATTTCTCTCCCATAAGTTCGTCGCTGCGCGGCCCCACTTGATCGGGGTCGCACGCAGCAGCCGGATTAGACCGACGCCCGCTGAGACTTCGTTCATTTCGATTTTGATTTTGCCAATTCGCAAGGAACACTGCGTCGCAGCTTTCTTGGTTTCTGTCGGTAAAGAAGTTGCGAAAGTTGTCTTTCGCTGCCGCAAACCGTGACATCTTTTGGCTCTGGGATAAAGCCTTGATGAAATTTCAAGCAACCATAAGCAGAAATATCCCCAACGACCTGTCGCTGGCAATTTTCTGAGGATCGGCCCGGTTTTCGTGACATTTTCGTGAAGCCACGCGGGTTCCGAACGATCCCTCGTGCCCGAATGGCAACCGCATCCCGGTCTCCGACAAACCAAAACGGCGCGAATCAGTGGCGACGTTTTAACAATCCTGCAATCCGTTACCCGTCACGCGTGGTTTAGAATATCACCGGTCAGAACGTTGAGCTTTGCAAGCCCCTCTCGCAAGTGGTCTTCCGGCAGGGCAGAGCTGAACCGAAAGTGGCTTTCGACCCCGAACCGTGTGGGATGTGTCGCAAATTTTTGGGACGGCCAGAGTAAGCGACTTACTGGATATACTTATCCTGCTATCTTGGCGAATAGCTGAAAGCCGGAAGTCGTATCGCCTGAGAATGCCGCTTCCGGATCATGTTGGCGACCTCGATACCGTCCAAAGTCGCCGATGCGGATCTGAATGATTTGAACCTGCACATGTGTCGTACGCGACGCTTAATAAGCCGATGATCCTGTTCGATCAGGTTATTATCCGGCATGAATGATCGCGACGCTTCAATCGGAGGTTCCGAAGACTTCAATGTGGTTTATTATTGAACCACCGGGATTGGGGCGTTGGGAGCACGAATGGCGGATAACAATATCGTGGAACAGGACCACCGTTTCATCAAGAGACGCACGCGGCCAATGATGGGGTTCAAGGCCTTCGCTTCAGCGGCGGCAACGCTCGACGGAATCGAAGCGTCGCATATGATCCACAAGGACCAATTCACACCCAGACTCTGTCCATTTCAGCAGTTCGCTGAGCTCGCCACCTGACTCATAAGCGATTGCTGAAACAACTCAGCGGGCTCAAATCTTTGCAACAGAACCATGATGATGCGCGCGTTTTCAAGGATTGCGTCCAATGTCCGGGCATGGTGCCTCTGCCTGGCGGAGAATACCATATGGGATCTCCAGACGGCGAAGCCGGTCGCGGCGTGGACGAAGGGCCGGTACATCTTGTCACAGTTCCGGATGGACTCTCGGTCAGCCAGTTCGAGATCACCTTTGATGACTGGCAATTCTGCCAGGATGCACGCGCCTGCACGCTTGACCCGGCGGATGTCGACTGGGGTCGAGGCGCAAGGCCCGTCATCTAGTGAGCTGGTATGACACTGCGCAATACCTAAGCTGGCTGACGGGGGTTTCCGGACATCTCTACCGGCTGCCGACCGAAGCCGAATGGGAGTATTTCGCCCGCGCTGGCACAACCACCCCCTATCATACAGGCACAGAATTAATGGCAACTGACGCAAACTGGGATATCAGAACAACCGCTGACCGGATCGCCAATACAACCGTGGCCAAGACCGTCCCGGTTGGGGAATATGCGCCAAACGCGTTCGGACTGCACGACATCCACGGCAATGTTTCCGAATGGGTGCAGGATTGCTATGACGAATCTGCCTATGCCGAATTCAGTGACTACCCAAAGCCTCGAACAGGAGAACCGGGTTGCCGCCGTGTTGCGAGAGGAGGAACCTCTCACTACTCAATGACCTACGCCAGATCCGCCAACCGATCTGCCTTTGATCCAACCTCAGATCGTTCGATGTAGGCTTTCGCGTAGTGCGCGATGACCCAGGATGATTCAGAACGCCGATCGAGCCGCATGATGAGTTCGCCCGTTTTTTCACCCGATCTGAAAATCGGGATCAGGACATGCGAACAGCGATAGAAAATGAGTACCCTTTCCGGTAGGGTTTGCGGTCATACACGGAGATTCCTAAGCAACCTACCAACAGATTCTTTCGATGACCGGACTGGACGCACACATCAACAACGCTGCATTCTGCGACGCTGTTCTTGCACAGTTCGACGCCTGGGTTGAGGATGGTACGATTAAAACCTAAGCCAGAACGACCTTACAACTGACCCACAATTCCCCGCAGAACCGGGTCGGGAAAAGTTTGCGGCCATTCCTGCCAACCGCTATCAACATCCAGACAAGGATGAATGGCGATCGCTTGATGGTAAATAAAACGGATACTGAAAAAGAAGTCGGACAGACTCTGCAAAGGTTGCGGCAGGAGCGTAATCTGACGCTGGCGGATCTGGCCACCCGGGCGCAGATTTCAACCGCGATGATCAGCCGGATCGAAAACGGGCATGTATCCCCTTCACTTGGCACGTTGCAATCATTGGCGGATGCTCTGGACGTCGCGCTGATGGCGCTGTTTGCACATTCCGAAGTGGCAGCTGATGTGCATCATGTCAAAGCGGGCGACGGGTTGCCATCGCGGCGCATCACGCAGGGCCACGCACATGATTACATGTTGCTGGGCAAACATAGCGGGCCCGGTGGCACGTTTCAGTCTGCCCATATCACCATCTCACGTGACCAGTCAGAAAGCCTGCCAAGCTATCAGCATGAAGGGTACGTCTTTCTCTATATGATCAGGGGCACGGCGGTCTATCGATGCGGGACCGAGGATTTTACGATGGCCGCCGGAGATACGCTGAGCTTTGACGCCAAGCTGCCTCATGGCTTTCATCAAATCCTGTCAAATGCGATTGAATTCATCACCGTTTCAACACGTCCGCAGTAAGCAGGCATCACATTCCGACGGCATCGGGCCGTATAACCCACCGGAACCATTTCATATTCCTATATTATGTGAAACTATGAATAATCCGACCGTAAATCTCAATCAGGCCTAGTCCCCGCATGAAGATCACTTTCAAACAGGTTGACGCTTTTCGAACCGTGGTTTCGACCGGAACCGTGACCGAGGCGGCGGCGATGCTGGGTATCTCGCAGCCCGCGGTCAGTCGCCTGATTTCGGACTTTGAGGCCGAAGTTGGATTTCGGTTGTTTCAACGCTCGGGCCGGGTGCTGGTGCCCACGGATGAGGCCCGTCTGCTGGTGGAAGAAGTTCGGCAGGCCGTCAGCGGCATGGAACACATCAAGGAATCTGCGACTGCCATCGGGAAATTCGGCCACGCGCGGCTTAGCCTTGTGATCACCCCGGGGGTGTCGTCCCAACTGGCCCCCGATCTGATTCAAGAATTCGCCGCCACCTGGCCGCAGGCCATGGCCCGGATGGAAATCGCGCCCAGCGACGATGCGGTCGAATGGATGGTCTCGCAGAATTACGATTTCGGGGTCACGACGACCGAACCCGCCAACCCGTCCTTTGATAGTCTGGTTATCCGGAACAGCGATGTGTGCTGCGTCGTTCCAACTGGTCACCCTCTGGCCGGGAAAACCCTTGTACAGGCGCAGGATCTGGCTGGTGAGAATTTTATCTCATACATGCCTTCCTCGCGGTTCCGGTTCGAGATGGATCAGTTTTTCGAGGCAAAAGGCATTCAACGGCAGATGCAGTATGAGACGCGCACTACCGACGCAGTATGCCGTCTTGTTGCGCGTGGGTTGGGCGTCTCGGTTGTCGGGGCCAGCCTGGATTACCTCAGAACAATTCCTGACTGTGTCGCCCTGCCCTTTGCGGCACCTCTGACCTTTCGGGCAGTTCTGTTCTGGTCCAAAAACAAGCCCCTGTCTGCCGTCGGGCAATCCTTTCTAAAGATCGTGCAATCTCAGATCAACGGCGATTAAGCGCCTCGCGGAAACTGGCACGCGCCTGTGCGCTGTGAATATACGTGTAGTCCCGCGGATAGGGGGCACCTGCCGTTAGTTCCATAGAAACAAACTGTGGACCGTTGGATGACAGCACCTGCGGCAGCGCCGCAGAAAACTGATCCAGCGTGGTAAATCGCTGCACTCCGGCATAACCGGCGGCCCATGCCATAGCAGTAAAATCCACTCTGTCCGCGCCGGGCAAAGGGTGCGAGCCGTTCACCTCATAGACGCGGTTGGCCGAAAGGAAATGGTAAAGGTTTGTCACTCCCGCATTGGCAATCGTCACCAAAGTTCCCAGATTCATCAGCAGGCTGCCGTCGCCATCCAGCACGATCACACGCCGATCAGGATTGGCCAGTGCCAGACCCAAACCATGAGAGGATGCCTGTCCCATTGCGCCGACAGCCACATAGTTCAGATCGCGCGGGTTTAGGGCAAGCCAGTCGAAACAGTTTTGATACACGGCGACAACGATGTCCTCCTCGCGGACATGAGGGATCAGGGCTTTCAACGCGGCATCGCGGTGCATTGTCATGGCGCCTCCGGTGCGCGGCCAATCAGGAAAATATGAGGTCTTGAGGCCGCATAGGCCGCTTCGATCGCCTGCGGGATATGGTCTTCATCTCCCGGTTCCTCGATCAGGGAATGTGACAGCTCCATAGCGTCCAGCACCGGCCGGACGATCCGCACCCCGTAAGAGGCTGACTGATCCGGGTGCATATGTGGCTCCTTGCCTTGCAGTCCAACCATCATGACCACCGGCAGTTCATAGTCGACGCCAATGGCCCGGATCGCATTCAGGGAATCCATCAACCCGGTTTGCTGCATCATCAAGACCGCCCGCGTACCGTTGTATGACATCGCCCCGCAAATACTGACGCCCTCATCTTCTTTACAGATACGGGTCAGGCGAAATACGGGATCGCGTGAGATCGGCCAGAGAAGTCCATCACTGGTAACAATATCCGGCAGCGCAACTATTTCACGAACACCCGCCACCTTGATTGCGGCTATGATTGCGGCGCCGGATGGATGCGCGACCTGCGGAGCATCTTCTGCTGGTTGAGGGGACGCGACCATCAGGCACCTCCGGCCAGAAACGCAGCGATCCCGTCCCGTGCCGCCTGCAATTCATGGCGGTGGCCAATGGTAATGCGGATATAGTCGCGATAGGCGGGCGAGGCGAACCGGCGGACGGCAACGCCGCGCTGCCGCAAGAACCGATCCACCGCTTCGGCAGATTTCCTGGGATCTGGAAACTGAACCAGCACAAAGTTGGTCTGGCTTGGAACCACATACAGGCCCAGTTCCGTTAGTGCGGTCGAAAGCCATTTTCGATTATTCAGGTTGGTCTCTCGCACAAAACGGGTGTGCACAGTGTCTTCCAGTGCTGCAACTGCTGCCGCAACCGAAGAAGACGCCACGGGAAAGGTCAGACTGATCCGGCGCACGCTGTCGACCACATCCTCAGGCCCGAACATCCAGCCGACGCGTGCGCCCGCCAGTCCGAAAATCTTTGAAAACGTCCGGCACATGACAACATTGTCCGCAGCCTCCACCTGCTTGTGCGCAGGCTCATAATCCACCGCATCGACATATTCCTCGTAGGCGGCATCAATGATCAGAAGCACATTTTCAGGCAACGCAGCATGAAGACGGCGCAGCTCTGATCCGTTCAGATATGTACCTGCCGGGTTTTCGGGATTGGCAAGGTAAACGATCCGGGTACGTTTAGTCACCGCCTCGATCATTCGGTCGACTGAGGGTTTGAAGGCATCGTCCGCGACCGACACCACCTCGGCGTCATTGGCATAGGCGTAGTTCGGTACTTTGAGATAGCCGTTTGCGCTGCGGATCAACTCGGTGCCCTGCCCCAGATAGGCGCGGGCCAGGCGGGCCAGCAGATCGTCCGATCCCTGCCCGGTGGTGATCCGTGCGGCGTCCAGCCCAAATTTCTCGGCGATTGCTGGGGCCAGAATGTGATCGGGGTTTTCAACATAGCGTTCGACACTGCTGATGGCCGCACAGGCGGCGGAGCGGGCCGTCGGGCTGGGACCAAACACACTTTCATTCGAGTTCAGAAGGATCGCAGGCGGCGGAACGTCCATGGACGCCGCACCCATCATATGAGGTTTGATCCTGTCTATTCCAGCTTTAGCACGGGCTATGACCATCCAAATCCTCCGGCGCCGCCAGTGACGGCAATGGCAATTTCATACATATATCACACAACATATAATTTTAGACAATTCACTTTCAAAAAAATTATGTTATGAAAGTCGCAGCCCAGTAGAAGAACCCGGATGACCGACACGCTTTCACCCCAACCCAGCAGGCTTCACCTGACCATTAATCTGGATGCGCCGGGTCGGCAGGTTGGCGATCTTATGCTGAAATGGTCCGACAATACCGTACCGCTGGGATACCATCCCATCCCGATCATCAGCCTGCGGGGCAAACCGGGGCCGTCTGTCCTGATTCTGGGCGGCACACATGGGGACGAATTCGAAGGGCCCTCAGCAATCCTGCGTCTGGCGGAACGGCTGAACCCTGCCGAACTCTCCGGGCAGGTGATCCTGATCCCGGCCCTGAACGCGCCCGCCTTTCAGGCTTCGTCGCGGGTTTCGCCATTGGATGGTCAGAACCTGAACCGCGCTTTTCCGGGCGATGCGGATGGTGGCCCGACGGCCATGCTGGCGCATTTTGTCGAAACCGTACTGCTGCACCGCGTTGACGCAGCCATAGACCTGCACTCAGGTGGTAAGGCGTCCGTTTTCGATCCTTGCGCACTGGCGGCAAGGGGGGATGACACAGACCTGACCGCAGCCAACATGGATTTGGCCCGCGCCTTTGGGCTTCCGCTGATCTGGGTACTGGGCGTGCATAACGACAACCGCTCGGTGAATGCTGCCGCTGCCCGCGCCGGAGTTCCGATGATCGCAGCAGAACTTAGTGGCGGAGGGGGTGTCGATCCTCATGCCACTGACCTTGCTGAAGCCGGGCTGATACGCTGCCTGAAACATCTGGGCATTCTGCCGGGCGGCTCTCCTGCCCCAGCACCGGCGCAATGTGTGGAAGTCGCCGATCCGCTGCATTCGATCCATGCGCCTGCGGATGGCCTGTTCGACCGCCGCTGCGCTGCCGGGCAACAGGTAATCAAAGGTGATCTGGCGGGTACTCTGCACTTTCCGACCGAACCGGAACGCGCAGCTGTCAAGCTTACCTTTCCCGCAACGGGCCATGTTCTGGCCCATGGCAATCACGGCATTGTACGCCGGGGCGATTTGCTGGCGCTGGTTGCCCAACCCGTGCCCGAGGGACGTTGAATGAAAACCTGCTCTCCGTTCATTTCCGGTGCCTTTGTTGATTGGGATGGTGAAACCCTGCCCAGCGTCGACCCCGCCACTGGTCAGGTCTGGTGCAAGGTCGCCCGTTGCGACGCACAAACCGCCGATCAGGCTATCCGGGATGCCGATCATGCTTTCCGGAACGGGCCATGGGCAAAGTCGGGGCCGCCAGAGAGGTCGGATGCGCTCGACCGATTGGCAGACATCTTGGAAACCTGCTGGGAAGAGCTTGTAACGCCTGAAATCCGCGACAACGGAAAGCGCATTGCCGAGGTGCGCGGACAATTTTCCGGGCTGCACAGCTGGTTCAGGTATTTCGCGGCAGAGGCGCGCAAACTACAACCCGAAACGCAAGCCAACAACGTCCCAGGCGTGCAGAGCGTTGGGTACCATTTGCCCTATGGCGTCGTGGTCGCCATCACGCCATGGAACTCTCCGTTGATGATCCTTGCCTGGAAGCTGGCACCGGCATTGGCGGCGGGCAATACGGTGGTTGTGAAACCTTCTGAAATGGCCTCGGCCTCGACTCTGGAATTCGCACGGCTGGCGCACGAAGCAGGACTGCCGCCCGGGGTGTTAAACGTGGTCACCGGACTGGGTCACGAAGTGGGCGAGGCGTTGGTTCGTCACCCCCTGACGCGCAAGGTCACTTTTACCGGCTCGGATTTTGGCGGTCGTAAAGTGGCCGAGGCTGCCTCAGCCGGAGTAATCCCTGCGGTGCTGGAGCTGGGTGGAAAGTCTCCGCAGGTGGTCTTTGCCGACTGCGATCTGGACAATGTGGTCAACGGAATCCTGTCCGGCATCTTCCTGTCGAACGGTCAAACCTGCGTCGCCGGTTCAAGGCTGATTGTTGAGGCCGGGTTGAAAGACAAGCTGGTATCACGCCTGGTCGACCGGGCGCGAGCGCTTAGGATGGGTGACCCGATGGACCCAGACACTCAGATCGCACCACTGGCCAACGAGCCGCATCTGCGCAAGGTGACGGCGATGATCGAACGTGCCAAGGCCGATGGCGCAGCCTGCCTGCTGGATGGAACCGCTACGGCAGCGGGTCGGAACGGATTCCATATCGGGCCGACGGTGTTCGACAATGTAAGCCCCGACATGCAGCTTTGGCGTGAAGAAGTGTTCGGCCCGGTTCTTGCCGTAACCTCATTCACTACCGAAGACGAAGCCATCGCGCTGGCCAATGACAGCGACTATGGGCTGGCTGCAGGGGTGTGGACGACCGATGCCGACAAGGGCGCGCGTATCGCCGGGGCTATTGCGGCAGGCACGGTCTACATCAACCACTATCGCAGCGTAGACCCTGCCAGCCCCATCGGCGGGATCAAGCTGTCGGGCTATGGGCGTGAACTTGGCCCGAACGCCATCAAGGATTTCTGTCAGGTCAAATCGATATGGACCGGCACCGCGCCAGTCCCCGATCCATTCCCCTGACCACCGATACGCACGGAGGATGCCATGAACGATCATTTCTCAACCCCCGAGGGCAATTTCCGCGGTCACGACCAGCAGAGCGTTTGGCAACAAGAGCCCGACCCGGAGATGACTGAAGTCGGCCCCGGCACGCCATGCGGCGAATATCTGCGCCGGTTCTGGATGCCGGTGGCGATGACTGACCAGATCGGCGACCTGCCCTATCGTCTGCGCATTCTGGGCGAAGATCTGGTTCTGTTTCGCGAAAAAAAAGAAGGCAAGCTAGGCCTGACCCATCTGCATTGCTGCCACCGCAATATGAGCCTTGAGTTTGGCATTGTAGAGGAAGGCGGCATCAGGTGTTCCTATCACGGCTGGAAATACGGACTTGACGGCACCATTCTGGAAACCCCGTGTGAACCACCTGCCTCTCAGGTCAAGAAAAAGGCTTGCCTGGGGGCGTATCCGGTGATCGAATACAAAGGGTTGGCCTTTGCCTATATGGGTCCGGCCGTCGCGCAGCCCCCCTTCCCGGTCATGGATACCTTCGATGACGAAGGTGACGAGTTGGTGCCCTATCTCATCAAGTCCCCCTGCAACTGGCTGCAAGTGATGGAGAATGCCTGGGATCCGTTCCATGTGGTCTACCTGCACACTCTGGCTGTGCGCAGCCAGTTCATCGACGCCTTTGCCGAAATGCCGATGATCGAGTTTCACGAAAGCCAGACCGGCGATTTCTACACGAATGTCCGGCGTGTGGAGGATATCGTCTGGGTCCGCATCCATGATCATATGTTGCCCTCGTTCACCCAGAACGGCGGTCATTTCCCGGTGCCGGATGGGCCGCGCTATTTTGGACGCTGCGGGCTGTCGCGCTGGATTACTCCAATTGACGACACCAACACGATGGTCATCGCCTGGCGGCATTTCCGGGATGCTGTGGCGAATGACGATCCAAAGGGTCTGACTGATAAAAGCAAGGTGGGTTTTGGAATGACCGATTTCTACGGCCAGGATCCCGACCGACCGTATGAGATGCGGCAACGCGATCCGGGGGACTATGACGCCTGGGTCAGTCAGGGGCCCAAGAATATCCACGCCCGCGAAAACCTCAGCTTTACCGACCGGGGCGTGGCCAAAGCGCGTCGCCTGCTGCGCAACGCCATTCGCGCTCTGAAGAGTGGCGAAAGACCGCCTCAACCCTCTGACAATTTCGCCGGCAAGGTGATACCGACATATGCTGGTGACACCATGCTGCGCATTCCATTGCAGGTGGGGCGGGACGACGGGGCAGTACTCAAAGAGATCTCGCATCAGGTAGCTGAAATCTACAAATCCGGTGACCACCTGCAGGGTGAGGCTCGCAAGTCGTTCATCGTTGATGCGCTGAAAGAGTATGAAGCGAGCTGGTCATGACAGCGCGCATCCCCCATAACCCCGGCCGAGTGGACTGGTCCGGTGAAAACCCGGGCATCTATCTGAAACAGGACCCCGACCAGGATCACTATGACACGCTGGCGCTTTTCTTTCGGGTGGTTCTGTCACCTTATGGTCGTGGACACGCAGCACTGATCCTCGGGGCGCCCGATCAGGCGCAGGGCTGGCCGCGTGTGCCAAACCTGGTCATGACCGATAACCAGCGGATGATGCGCTGGATCGTCGATGGATGGGTGACAAAGATGCCGACCTTCATTGGCAAGGCGGGTCTCGGCGCGATGAGCTGGCTGGACTGCGACAGCGTCGAAAAGCGCCCCCGCGATCTGAAGTCCCGATACTCCGAAACCCTGCGCGGCTCGGGCGTTACGGTCGAGATGATCTGGCAGGACATGGGTCCACCAATGCCGGTAGAGGTGACCAAGGAGAACTCGGCTACTAAAGCGCATGAAATGTATTCGGTATTTTTGGAGGCCAAGGCGGCGCAGGTTGTCATCAACGGCACCCGCCTGCCCGGTCAGGTCGCTAGCCGCCAGTTCTTTGGCCGCACCATGTCGACGGCCTTCCTCGCCTTCTCGGAAACCTGGGTAACCCCGCAGGAATATCTGTGATGCCTTTGAACGAACCTATCACACCCGGCATCGTCGACTGGACAGGCGAAAACCCGGGCATCCTGCTCAAAGACGACATTGACAACTTCTCAGCCATGGCGCTGTTCTTTCGCGTGGCATGGTCTCCGGTCGGCCAAGGTCAGGTGCTCTTGCTTTACGGAACCCCGGATCAGGTGGAAGGACCACCTGAGGCTCCGAACGTAATTCTCAGCGACAATCCTGATCTCACGGCTTTTCTGAAGACCAACTTCATCAGCAAACTGGCCGCTTTCGCCAACGCCCCTGCTTTCGCCACCCTGCCCGAGATTGGCGCGCAGGTTGTGCGTTCCTCAGGCGATCCGATGAGCCATCGCTACACCGAGACCATCGTAGGCGTGAACCTGACCGTTGAGCTGGTCTGGGAAGGGTTCGAACCACCCCGCGCGTTGGAACTGTCGCCACATGAGGTCGCCTCGGGCGAGCAGAACATGTTCTCGCTGCTGGTGCCTGCCCATTCGGCGCAGATCATTGTCAATGGCCATGCTTTGCCGGGCAAACTGGGTACACGGGTGCAGGCCGGATATGAGACGACGACGGCATTCCTGTATTTCTCGGAAACATGGATCATCCCGCCGGAGGATACGTGATGCTGCACGCCGCAGATCAGCTGGCCTTTGACAAGGCCATGGTGACCCAACCGGTCTGGAACCGGTTCAATACCGCGTCTGATGCGCTGGGTTTGGACGAGAACGTTCTGCTGCACGCAGGCCCCGCCTTTGCCAGCTTCGATCAGATTACTGCACCGATCCTGAATTCTGCCTGCGTCGCTGCTGTCTGGCAGGGGCTTGCGAAGGATTTCGATCAGGCCGAGGGGATGATCGACGCAGGTGAAATCCTCCTGAGACCTGCACAGGATCATAATGTGGTGACGCCGCTGGCCGCCGTGGTCTCGGCGGATATGCCGCTGCACACGGTTTATGACGCGTGGCGCGGTCGGCAGCAGGTTTATGCGCCGATCAATGGGGGTAGCCGTCCGGCAATGCGGCTTGGACTGCGGTCCAAGGCGGTGCTGGACCATATCCAATGGCTCAATACCCGGTTTCTAGACGTGCTGGAGAAAGGGATCGCTGAAGGGATTGCTCTGGTCCCACTCGCCGTGATCGGCCTGACGGGTGGGGATGATTGCCACGGGCGCACATCTGTAGCCGCGCAGGCGCTGATTGCCGAACTCAAGGATCGCACGCCGGGCGTGATCACGGATGACGATGTGCTGGCTTTTATGGATAGCTCACCTTCGCTGTTTCTGAACCTGTGGATGGCGGCAACTAAATGTATGATGAAACTGGCCGAAGGGATTGACGGCTCCAGCTTCGTCACCGCGGCAGGTGGCAATGGGCGCGAAACAGGCATTCAGATCTCCGGTCTGCCGGGCCAGTGGTTCACAATCCCGGCCAGCCCGCCCAAAGGGACGTTTGAGGTAGACCTGCCACAGGAGCGGGCGCTTGGTGCTATCGGTGACAGCGCCGTCGTCGAAGCCTTCGGGTTGGGGGCCATGGCCATCGATCTGAGCCCGGAGCAGAAAAAGGGTCTGGGGGCTTATCTGCCCGAAGATGCGCAGGCACGCATGTCCGGCCTGTCGGTCGGGGCGCATCCCTATTTCCGCGCATTGGATGTTCAATTGGGAAGCACCGCGCGCGGCGCAGTAGAACAGGGTTCAGGGCCCGTGATCGGCCTGGGCATTCTTGACCGGCTGGGCGAAGCCGGACGCCTGGGCGGAGGCATCTATGACATGCCTGTCACGCCTTTTGCCGACGCCCTGAAAGCGCTGGAGGCATGACGCAGCTGAACCATCACTCCGCCCACGCACTGGCTGCAATGATCCGGGCTGGCGAGGTGAAACCATCCGAAGTGATGGCGGATCATCTGGACCGGATCGAAAACCGTGAACCCGTCATCGGGGCTTTTCAGACCCTCGATGCCGAGCGCGCCATGGAGCGTGCAAGATCTGCCGACGCACTCCCCGTTGGCGGACCGCTCCATGGCGTGCCATTTGTGATCAAGGACATCATCGACACCGATGACATGCCGACCGGTTGGGGTAGCGACCTTTATTCGGATCGCCGCCCTGATCGGAACGCGACCTGTGTGCAGGCCTTTCTGGACGCAGGTGCCATTCCGATCGGCAAGACGGTAACCACCGAATTCGCCTATTTCCGACCCGGCAAGACTGCAAACCCGGCCAATCCGGGGCATACACCAGGTGGATCATCATCCGGTTCGGCCGCGGCTGTGGCTGATTTCATGGCCCCTTTGGGATTTGGATCTCAAACCGCGGCTTCGCTGATCCGCCCAGCCGCCTATTGCGGGGTCTGCGGCTTCAAGCCAACTACCGGACGCTACGATCTGACCGGTGTCATGGGTCTGTCCCTAAGCCTCGATACGGTGGGCATTCTGGCACGCGATCCCCGCGACCTCGCGCTGAGCGATGCTGTACTGTGCGGCACCGATCTGCTGCCCCCGGCAGATTTCGACGAGGCCCTTCCCCGCATCAGTTTGATGCGGGGGCCCTATTGGCAAGATGGTTCGCTTGAGATGCGCGACACCTGCACGCGCGCCCTGTCCGTACTTGCCGCCTTGGGCGCCGACACTGGTGAAATTACTCATCCGCATGTCTTCGCAGATCTGACACAAGCTCATATCACCGTTATGGGATACGAGGCCGCCCGTCTGCGCGCCGCCGAGCACGCCGTTGGAGTGCCGAAGATCAGCCAACAGTTTTACGACCTTATCACCGCCGGTTTGGAAGTCAGCGATGTGGAATATCACGCAGCATTGGCGGTACGGCATCGGGCAGAAGCAATGCTGGATCAGATGTTCCGGGACACGGATGCCTTGCTTGTGCCATCCGCCCCGGGCCCGGCACCGGAAGGACTTGGGGCCACCGGAAACCCTCTGTATTCGCGGATGTGGAACCTGTTGCAGGTGCCTTCGATCGCTTTGCCCTTTGGCGCGGATCAGAACGGGTTGCCACTGGGTTTTCAACTGATCGGTCGAAAAGGCGACGATACCAGGCTGCTGGATATTGCGCATTGGGCACACGGTGTTTTGGCGCAGTAGTCGCCCGACTATGGGATCAGCGGCAACAGCAATGCGAGCGACACCGGAATACTGATGGCCGCAATCAGCGTTTGCAGAGTCACGATTGCCGCCATCAATGGCGCATCACCGCCCAGTTGTTTGGCCAATGTGTACGACGACGCCCCGGTCGGAACGACCGAATAGACTACGGCAATCTGCAGGACATCCCTTGGCAAACCAACGGTCAATCCGATCACCAGCACGGTCACAAGGAAGACAACCATCTTTCCTGCAATGGCAAGAACCAGAGGCAATGCTCTGGCCGCCATGACCGGACCCGCAGGTTCGCCCCGACCGCAAGCAAAGTGATCGGCAATGCCCCGGCCCCAGAACATCCGTCACATCATGCACGACCGGTATCTGATCTCCGATCACCTGATTGGCGCTGACCGCCAGAAAGATCGAGATCACGTAAGGATTGCGCGCCAGCTCCCGCAGGATGGCCACGGGCAGGCTGTTGGCCCGGTCGCTTTTCAGCGCGCCGACCATCAGGATAACCATAACGATATTGGTGGTGGGCACAAAAATGGCGGTCGGAAGGATAGCGATATCCAGCGCGGCAGGACCGTACAGATTCGCCGCCAGTGCAAGCCCTATGAAAGAATTGTGCCGTGCACTGCCCTGCAGGATCGAGGTCGTCCGCGGCGGCGCATATCCCATCAGTTTAGCAGTGAAAACGGCATACAACAGCGCCGCGACGAACCCGCTCAGAATTGCGACCGAGTACAATCCCAGCGCCGACTTATCCAAAGGGGACAGAGAGATTTTGCTGAACAGCAGGCAAGGCATCAGAACCCAGTAGACAAGCTTGTCATTCAGGTTCCAGAAATCCGTGCTGGGAATTCCCCCTTTCGCAGGGCCAGACCCAGCGCAATGATCAAAAAGAACGGAAGAATTGAGGTTAGCGTCGACCGCATTACTATTCGCAGACAAAACCGGACAAGTTTGACCGGACATTCTCACGACCTGAATACCAACACAACGTAATATCGGGATTTGCCGAAATCCCTATCCGGTAGCGCCCACATCATCGTCGATGACAGCCATCGCGTCGATCTCAACCAACAGCGACGGGTCGGCCAACCCCTGTACCACCACACCGGTCGAGCAGTGATGCACGCCCTCGAACCATCGATTTATGGCCTCGTAAACGGCAGGGCGGTACGAGATGTCGGTGACGTAAACTGTCAGCTTGCAGACATCTGCCAAACTGCCTCCGGCCTCTTCCATCCAGCGCTGGATATTGCGGCAGGCCTGATCCGCCTGGGCACCGGGATCGCCTTCGCCAATCAGTGTTCCATCCAGCAAAGTACCAACCTGCCCCTGCATGAAAACAAAATCACCCCGGGCACGGATTGCCTTGGAATAGGTTGCTTTCGCGTGATAGCGCGTCTGGTACTTGTGGATGTGTGTCCGGGCCATGGCAGTTGCCTCCTCAGGCCGTTGCGCGGGTCAGAAAGTCGTCAATCATATCCGCAAAACTCTGTTCGACCGCAAACTCAATACCATCCCGACACCGCATCACCAAAGCCTTGAGACCAAAAACTTCGGTATAGGTAACTGCATCTGGCCCGAACACGCTGTCATGCAGGTCCATCGGACTGGCAATTGCCATCACCTGATCCGCATCCGTTCCTGTAATGCGAAAGAATGTCATGGTGTCCGAGATACGCACGATACTAATATCCGCCGGGCAGTCCGTTGGCTTCAGCTTTGCCTCCAGCGTATCTTCCTGTGCCAGCGGGGCCCGGGTGACCCAGTGGTTACGACCGATGTAAAACAGCTCGGTGTTGTCTTTATTCACACGGGTGTTCGGGCGATCCGGCAATAACGGCAGAGCGTCCCCGACCCAATTCGAAACCGCGTCAGGCGCTCCTTTGAGGTCGAATAGGGCCATCAGGCTGCGTCGTTCTATTTTTACGTCATATCTCATCTCAGGACCTAAGCAACTTGCCCTCGGGGTCGTGAAAGACCGGTTTCGTGACAGTGACCGGGATCACATCGTCCTTCAGCCGGACATGGGCGGTTTCGCCCTGTCGCGCGTGACCGTTTTCCAGCAACGCCAGTCCGACCCATCGTTTATTGACCACACTCCAGACGCACGCCGTGACCAACCCGTCAGTAGCCTCTTTCCGGCCACCGAGCGTCAGCGGCGCACCTTCGGGGATTTGCCGGTTTGGATCATCCGCCAGAATACCGACCAGCTCGCGTCGGGTTCCGCCACCTGCGCGACGTAGCGCGACCGAGCGTTTACCCAGATAATCCGGCTTTTTCTTCGACATCGCCCAGCCCATTCCCAGATCATAGGCGTCTACCGTGCCGTCGACCTCATGCCCCAGCGACAGGAACCCTTTTTCGACCCGCAAAACGTGGCTGGATTCTGAACCAACCGGCAGGATGCCAAAGGGCGCACCGGCCTCCATCACCTTATTCCACAGAGCTGCCATGTGGCGGGTGGCAACGTTGACTTCATAGGACAATTCGCCGGTGAAACTCACCCGCACCACTCGGGCCGGGAAGCCTGCGACAGTACCTTCGCGGAAGGACATGAACGGGAACGCCTCGGGTGAAAGGTCGATATCCGTACCCAGCGCCTGCATCACTTCGCGGGCCTTGGGGCCGCAAATGGTGGCGTTGTTCCACTGACTTGTGACTGTAGTGATCATCACCTGCCAGCCGGGGAATTCGGTTTGCAGCAACTTTTCCATATGCTGATTGACCGCATCCGCGTGCCCCGTCGAGGTCGAAACCAGCCAGCGGTGTTCGTCCAGCCGGAAGGCAACGCCATCATCCAGGATCAGCCCGTCATCCGACAGCATCAGCCCATAGCGCCCGTTGCCCGGTTTCAGGCTGGACATGATGTTGGAGTAGATGAAATCGAGGAATTGCGGAACATCCCGACCCTTCAGTTCAAAGGTGCCAAGGGGCGAGCCATCATAGATGCCAACGCCTTCCCGCACCGCCCGACATTCGCGATTGACGGCCTCTTGCAGACCTTCGCCCGGTTTCGGGAAGTATCCCGGTCGCCGCCAGCGCGCGCCAGCCTCATACATGACCGCGCCGTTGTCCTTGTTCCACTGGGTCACAGGGGTATGGCGATAGGGGAACAGCCCCCAGCCCTCCCGCAACCCGCCAATCGCACCGAAGGAAACAGGCGTATAGGGAGACCGGAAAGTGGTCGTTCCAACCTCTTGCAGCGGCACGCCTTTTTGCATCGCAACGGTGCCGATGATGTTGATATTGCCGGTCTTGCCCTGGTCGATCCCCATGCCGCCGGTGGTATAGCGCTTGACGTGTTCGACATTGTCATAGCCTTCGCGCAAGGCCAAATGCACATCACTGACCGAGACATCGTTCTGCACATCCAAAAAGGCTTTGCCGTGCTGGCCCGGAACATCCACCCGCCAGAGCGCTTCAATTGCATAAGGCAGATCGTCGCCACCCTCAACGATCTTGTTCAGCGTCAGATCTCCTGCCGCTGCCCCCACCGCGCGGCACTTCTGAACCGCCTGATCAGGGACAAATGCTGCCAGATCCCCATCAAACCGCAACGTGCTGCGGGATTGCGACCACAGGTGCACAGTTGGGCTCCACCCACCGGAGCAGCCCAGCACATCACAATGGATCCAGTGACCTGCTCCTCCGGTCATGGGAACGGCTTTGACCGCGCGAACCCTTTTATGACCACGTACATCACTTGCAACTGTTGCAGTGTGAACCGGGACATTCGGAACCTGATCCAATACCTCAGACGGGACAGTCTTGCGGCTGTCCAGAATGGCCATAACCTGCGTACCTGCCGCTGACAGATCAGCCGCCACAGCATAAACACTGTTGTTGTTGGTAAACAGCACCACACGCTGCCCAGGCGTCACGCCCCACCGGTTGACGTAAGCCTGCACGGATGAGGCCAACATCACACCGGGCCGGTCATTGCCGCCAAAAACCATGGCGCGTTCAGTGGCTCCGGTAGCAATAACAACTTCGCCGGCCCGCACGCGCCAACTGCGTTCCAGAATACTGTCCTGTTCCGGCTCGCGTTCGTTCACCATTATCAGATTGTGTTCGCGATAGGCCCAGACAGTTGCATTTTGCAGATGGGTGACATTGTCCATACCGCGCAGCTCAGCCACCGCATCCGCGACCCAGTCCATTGCGGGACAGCCACCGATCGAAAGATTGCGGTTGAGCAGACTACCGCCCGCCTCGGTGCCCTCATCCGCCAGAAACACACGTTTACCCGCGCGACCGGCCTCAAGCGCAGCTTGCAGACCGGCTGGGCCAGCTCCGGCGATCAGTACATCGGCGTGGGCGTTCCGGGCCTCAAAATGACCCCTCGCCGGAGGATTGGCGGGTGCCGCCGCCAGCCCTGCGGCCCGACGGATCGAGGGTTCAAACAGGTGCCAGTCCGGCCACTTGAACGTTTTGTAGTAGAACCCTGCGGGGATAAAGCGCGTCAACAGCTGATTGATCCCACCCAGATCGAACTCGGGCGAGGGCCAGCAATTGACCGACCGCGCGCTCAGCCCGTCGCGCAGCGGCACCGTTGTCGCAGGACGGTTGCCCGAAGCATCTTCGCCATCCAGTTCCACCAGTGTTGCGGGTTCTTCGGGCCCGTGCCCCATGATACCCCGCGGGCGATGATACTTGAAACTGCGGGCCGTGACCCGAACCCCGTTTGCCAACAGGGCTGAAGCCAGCGTATCTCCCTCGAACCCTTCATAGGGTTTGCCATTGAATGTGAATCGCAAAGGGCGGTTTCGGTCGATGCGCCCGCCCGAAGCGCGGCGGTTACTTTGTGCCATCGGACGCCTCCACAATGTCATGAGTCCGTGTGTCCCGCCAGATCGTGAACCATTCACCGCATCCGCGCGCGTGCCACCATTTCTCCTCAACCGGACCCAATGGGTTCGGCGTCACCGTCAGATATTCGACCCATTGTTCATCGCTGACAGCATTGGCGTCAGGGCGCTCCGCCCCGACCGGGCCGCCAAAAATAAACTCGTTTTCGTTTCGCTTGCCGCAGAATGGGCAGGGTAAAAGCATCATGATCCTGACCTTTCCTATCGCGCCGTAGTGGTTCCGGCTTCCATCACGAAGTCCAGATGCCGGAACCTGCCAAGAGTGAAGGGCGCCATAAGCGGGTGCGGTTCCCCCTTTGCCACCAGATGAGCCAGCGTCAGCCCCCCTGCTGGAATGGCCTTGTAGCCGCCCCACCATCCGGCAGTGACAAACAGCCCCGGAATCTCTGTCTGATCCATGATCGGCGAGGCATCATGGGCAATATCCAGATGCCCGCCCCATTGCCGCATCAGTTTGAGCTTCTTGAAACTCGGGAACAGGGACAGCATTGCGGTCACCGTGTCTTCGAATACGTGTTGCTTGATGTCACGGCGGAAACTCTGCCCCATGTCGGGCGCACCGCCGATCACCATCTCGCCCTTGTCGGATTGACTGAAATAGAACCCGCTGTCCGGGCAGTTCACGATCACATCGACCAACGGCTTGACCGGTTCGGACACAAACGCGGTCAGGTTCATCGTCCGTAGCGGCAGTTTCAACCCGGCAGTTTCAGTGAGCGTGGTTGTGTGACCCGAGACGGCCACAACCACCTTCTTTGCCCGGACAACGCCCCGGTTGGTCTCAACCCCTTCGATCGAGCCATCTGCCCCGCGCAGCAGGGATTGCACCGCCGTCTGCTGATGAATCTCTACTCCAAGCGCGTCAGCCGCACGGGCATAGCCCCAGGCCACGGCATCATGCCGGTTCACGCCGGCATCCGTATGCACCATGCCGCAGATCACCGGCAGCCGCGCATCCGGCCCGCCGCCAGTCAGCGCCGGAATGCGGCGGCGCAATTCCTCGGTGCTGATCTGTTCATAGGTCGATCCATAGATATCCATCACCAGCTGTCGCCGCCGCAGTTCGCGCAGCTTGGGCCAGGTCTGAACCACATCCACCATGGTTCGTTTGGAATGCATCATGTTGAAGTTCAGCTCATCCGTGAGACCTTCGTACATGGCGACGGATTTGACGTAGAATGGGATCGATTCATCCCGCATGTAGTTTGATCGGATAGTCACAGTGTTCCGGGCAATGTTGCCGCCACCCAACCAACCACGTTCCAGCACAGCCACATCGGTGATGCCAAACTCTTTGGCTAGATAATAGGCGGTGGCCAGACCGTGCCCCCCCGCCCCGATCACCGCTACATCGTACCGATTCCTCAGCGGCGGACTACGCCAGGCTCTGGGCCAGTTCTTATGCCCGGTCAGTGCGTTCCGGGCGAGCGAGAAGATGGAATACTTTTGCATGGTAGTAATAATATTGATTAATACGCACATTCCGTCAATAGACTTATGGCCATGTAAAACGATCCGTCATGTGTTCTATGCCAATGCGAAAAATTAGGTTAAGTTGGCTGGTGAAAGGTGCCGCAATGAGCCTTCGCATTGAACAGTTCCATCGACGTCTTGCCGGCAAATGGTCGGCCCGATCGCTTTGGCCCTGTTTCATTATAAACTGCCGCAGTTCACCCATCACGTAACGCCGGACAAACCGGGTGCAACGCGCCTGCATACTGCAACCGCCTCAATGGAAGAGGCGTTGAATTGGACGTTACATGACACAGACATCTGACCTGAAGATCATTCAGGAAACCTATGCACGCGACGGAGTCGTGCTGCTGAAACAAATTCTGTCGCAGGATTGGCTTACCAAACTACGCAAGGCCGTAGATGAAGAGGTTTCTAAAGGCGAGCGCTATTTTGCCTACAAGAACATGCGCGAAAACCCGGGCGTATTTCAGGATTATTGCCTGACATCGGATATCGGCCAGCGCGTGGCTGAGGTGGCGGGCAGCCCGTGGACTTCGCTTATCTATGACCAGATTTTTGCCAAAGAGCCGGGGACAAAAACCCAGACGGGCTGGCACACCGATCAACCCTATTGGCCGGTGGCCGGACCAATCATGACCATATGGATCGCTCTGGACCCGGTTGACCCAGACAATGGCGCGCTGGAGTTCGTTCGTGGATCACACGCTTGGGGTGCCAAGTACCGGCCTTTCAAAACCGACCAGCTTGGGGCGTTCCTGCACTATCTTGAGGAAGACAACCCCGATTATATCGACATGCCTGATTTCGAGGCCAACCGCGCCGCCTACGACATCTTTCACTACCCAAAGATGGAGCCCGGCGATGCGCTGGCATTTGACGGCATGACAGTGCATTCGGCAATGGGCAACCGCACCTCAACTCGGCGCAGACGCGGCTATGCCGTCCGATTTGCGGTAGAGGGCGCCATCTACCAGCCACGCGATGCCGTGACAGAGTGGCTGCATGACGACAGTTTGCGCCCCGGCGCACCTTTTGCCGGAGGGCGTTTCCCAGTGATCTACGGCGCGGCGTAACCGGCGGCGGACACCGGTCCTCTGATTGCACAGTGAATAACTTGACGTTATTCTGCTATCGTCACAGCGTTGGGCCATTATCGTCATGGCCCAACCCCGCGGCACATTTTCCAACGCGCCCTAAGCAGTGCGACCGTTGATGTGTAGTTAGAAAGTGCCGCCACAGTGCGGCATTTTTCATCTCGCTTCTGTGGCAAAGAAACAGGAGGCAAAGATGAAACCCACCAACCCTAACGCAAAGGTACATATCCGGGACGCAGAGCCCGATGACATGCCTTTTCTACTGTCAATGATCCGCGCTCTAGCCGCACATCACGGTGATGTCCCAAACATCAACGCCGCAGTGTTAGAGCGGGATGTGTTCGGCAATCAGCCATGGGTCTATGTGCTGGTTGCCGAAACGAAAGGCGAGGTCATCGGCTATGTCACCCTGAGCCCGCTAACACAGTTGTAGCTAGGCCGTCGCGGTATCGTCATGCACCACCTTTTTATTGGACGGCTGTATCGCCGCATGGGTGTCGGGCGGCAACTTATCGAAAGCGCAAAACAAAAGGCGCGCGCGCTGTCCTGCTCTTACATGATGGTCGGCACCCACCCCGACAATTCAGAAGCCCAAGCCGCCTACCTGGCTGAGGGTTCGAACGACAGGACGCAGCGCATCCCCGGCTTCACGTCCCCCTCGATGCCTAAAGCACCCCGCCAAAAACCTGAATCGTGTGGATTCCCATGAGAGCTGAATTGTGATTCATCCTGTTTGGGAGGATGGATCATGTCGGCACCTTTACCGGAAGCGCTTCG